>NZ_JBJMQP010000052.1:0-138311 GCF_045802625.1 Hyalangium sp.
CCCGCCCGAACTCAATGATGCTCGTGCATGCCCGTCAGCTCGCGGAGCCGATCGAGGAGCTTCCACAAGTCGAACGGCTTCTGGAAGAAGTCGGCGCAGACGAGCGGCCCGTCGCGGGTGAGGATGGACTGAGACACGGCGCTCATCATCACCACGGGGATGTCCCGCCACCGGGCGTCCGCGTGCATCTCGCGCAGCAGCTCGCGCCCATCCATCACGGGCATCATCACGTCCACGAGCGCCACGTCCGGCTTTGCCTGCTCCATGCGGGCGAGCGCCTCCCGCCCATTCCCGGCTGTCACCACCCGGAAGCCCTCGTCTTCGAGGATGCCGGAGAGCGCATCAAGGATGGCGTGCTCATCGTCGACGAGGAGAACAGTCTTCACTTCCTGCTCCCTCGCCGCTTGCGAGCGGTGGAACCGCGGGTGCTCCGCCGAGTCGAGGGCGACAGCCCCTGGTCGGTGAGCACGGCCCCCGTGCTGTCGAAGCGGCCCCCAAGCTGGAGGCCACGGTCGGTGATGAGCAGCTCGCGCACGCCCGGGTCATGCCCGCTCTCGCGCGTCTTGAGGATGGCCAGCACCCGCCGCAGCTCGCCCTTCCACTCGAGCTGGCGCAGGAACAGGTGGTTCTCCACCAGCGCGGACAGCCCCTTCACCGGCGTCTCCACCTCCGGGCCAAAGAGCACCCGCATCTCCTCGGTGAAGACCGTGGTCACCTCCAGCGCGCGCAGCTCGTTGGTGAAGGCCGCGAAGAAGCGGTTGATGCGCTCGGGGTGAACGGTGGACTCCTTGAAGCCCACCAGCCCGTCGATGAGCAGCCGGTGCACACCCCGGCGCTTGATGGCCGCGACGATCTTCACCGCCAGCGCATCCAGCACCAGCTCCACCGGCGGCTGCCAGATCATCTCCAGCAGCCCGCCGCGCACCGCCTCCGCCATGTCCAACCCGATGGCCTGCCCCTTGCCCACCAGCCGCGGCGGCGACTCGTAGAAGCCAAAGTACAGACAGGGCTCGCCCTGCCGCGCGCCCTCGGCCAAAAACTGCAGGCCCAGCAGCGTCTTGCCGCTGCCCGAGGGGCCCATGATGAGCGTGGCGCTGCCGCGCTGCAGCCCGCCGCGCAGCATCTCGTCCAGCGCCGGCACCCCTACCGGCACGCGCGCGCTGTACTCGCCCGGGACCGCGACGGGGTCCGACAGCATCGCCTCCGAGCGTGGGTAGACGGTGATGCCTTGATGGGAGATCTGAAAGACGTGGCGGCCCCGCAGGTGCGCGCTGCCGCGGAACTTGCGGACGATGAGCTCGCGCACGGCGCGCACGCCGATGAGCTCGTCCGTCAGCTCGATGAGGCCGTCCACCATGGTGTGCTCGGGGTGGACGTCCTCGGGCGTATGGCCGTTGGTGAGCAGGAAGGTGGTACAGCCGATGACGCTCACCAGCGTGTTCAGCTCGTGGACGAACTCCTTGAAGGCCAGCTCGTTGGGCGCCGAGGCGCTGGCGCTCACCAGCCCGTCCAGCACCAGCATGCTGGCGCGGTGCTCGCGGATGAGCTGGCGCAGCATCTCCAACAGCCCCTTCAGCCCCTCCTGCGTGAGCACCCGGTAGGCGCTCACATAGTGCAGCGCGGAGGCCAGCGGCTCCTCGGAGAAGAAGGCCATGCCGCGCAGGTGCGCCAGCATCCGCCCATGCGTCTCCGCCAGCAGGGTGACGTAGACCACCCGGCCGCCATGGGCCACGTGGTGGAAGCAGATCTGGTTACCGAGGATGGTCTTCCCCGTGCCCGGCATGCCCGCGACGATATAGGTCCCTCCCTGGAGGAACCCTCCATCGAGCACGGCGTCCAGTCCAAGGACACCGCTGGGGATGCGCTGAAGCACGGGTGGAGCCACGGCCGTCATTGCAGGGAGCCTCGGTGCCCCGAGGGGGAGAGGCTGAGACCCGCCAGGCCAGAGGGGCGGGCCGCCGGGGGCACGGCGGAGCGGGTCACCCTGGCCTGGAAGCGCCAAGGCGCGCGCAAGCTAGCACCCGGAACATGCCCTGTGTGCCACTGAATAGAGCGGAGGAGGGACGCAGGGAGGAATGAGCGCGGAGGGGGACGAGGTGACATCACGGTGGCTTTCCGCTTGATCAGGCAACAAGTCGTACGAAGGTGCACCGGCATTTTTCGGATCTGGACTGAAAAGCGACATGCCGAGGCAGGCGGGCGTCTTCCAGCAGACACCGTGTCCGAGCCCTGAGGGGAAAACCCCAGGGCCTGGAGTGGCGTGGCCGACGGGCCGAAGCGTTCTGGTTCTACCCAGCCCTTCGCCCTCGTGGACACACGCCAAGCCGCACGGAGCATGCTTTCGTGCGTGGCATGAGACGACTCCACCTCCTGCTCTTCGCCCTCCTGCTGCCCACCGGCGTCGCGCTGGGTCAGGAGGGAGCTCAGCCCTCGGCGCCGCCTCCTCCGGCCGAGCCCGCTCCACCGCCACCGCCACCACCGCCTCCGCCGGAGGCGCCGAGCCCGCCCGAGGCGCCCCCCACTCCCAGGGCGGAGCGTCCTCCCCCCGAGGAGCAGAAGCCGGGCATGGAGACGCTGATCTCCGGCCAGGCCACTCAGGGCGCTTATGGCGCCCCCGTGCTCATGTACAGCCGCGTCATGGACCGGGATGCCCTCTTCTTGGGCGGCCAGGGCGGATGGATCGCCAACCACCAGTTCGTCATCGGCGCGGCCGGCTATTTCATGGCGACCCGCATCCCCGCGCCCCCTGGCGTGGTGAACCTGGGCGAGGACCTGCGGCTCGAGTTCGGCTACGGCGGCCTCTGGCTCGAATACATCTTCCTCCCCGACAAGATCGTGCACGCCTCGCTCGGCACGCTCCTGGGAGGAGGAGTCACCAACTACGTCCGGCTCCACTACAGCTCGCATGAGGATCGAACGCGGGAGAGCGATGTGGTCCTGGTCGCCGCGCCCGTCCTTGCCGTGGAGCTGAACATCACCCGCACCATCCGGCTGTCCGTGGGAGCGGGCTACCGCTACGTGGGCAGTGTCGACCTGACGGGGATGCACTCGCAGGACGCGAACAGCTTCACCGGCTCGGTGCTGGTGAAGTTCGGCCGGTTCTGAGGCAGGGCTCTGGGCACGGGCGAGCCTCTGGCCGCCTCACCCGCGGGGCAGCTCGAAGTCGGCTTGGATGGCGGCGTGGTCCGAGCCCGCCAGACCGCTGCCCGGAGCATCCCGGTCCACTCGGAACGAGCCCGGGGCCTCGTGGCCGGCGGCATCACGAGCCCGGTAGAGATGATCGATGGCCTGCGAGGCCCCCTGGAACCACACCGTGCCGATCTCCTCCAGGGGGAGGCTGCTGGAGACCCGCTGAAGCGCTCCACCCTGCTCCAGCGCGTCGAGCGGCGGCGAGCCCGGGACATCGTTGAGATCTCCCCCGAGCACGATGAGCGCTCCCGGGCGCTCGGCGGCCACCGCGGTGATGATGTCATGCGCGGCCGCGGCCTCCGCGTAGCGGCGGCCCGGATCGTCGTCCACCTTGGAGCGGAAGTGGGCGGCGAAGACGATGACCTCGGCGCCCTCCACGCCGAGGCGCACCTCGAGAAACTCCCGAGCGAACGACGTGGCCGTCCCATCCGGCCGGATCAAGACGGTTTGAGCCCGGTGACGGCGCACCTCCCGGAGCGGGTACGGAGAGAGGACGGCCACGTCCACCGAGGCGGCCGTACCAAGCTCTCCGAGCACCGCCGTGGAGAACCCCGGCAGCCGGGCTTGGAGCGCGTCCAGACACGCCTGGGTCTCCACCTCCGAGAGCAGCATCACCCCGGCCTTCATCGAGGCAATGCCTCTGGAGAGCTGCTCCGCGCGAGCGGTGAAGGCCTGGAGCGTGGGCAACTCCTCGTAGGCCGAGCCCCCGCAGCTTCCGGAGTCACAGACCGTGTCGAAGAAGCGATGCACGTTGAAGGCGGCGATGCGGACCGTGCCGGAGGCCGGCTCCTGCTGAACGTTCGGATCCGGCTGCGCCCCTCCATCGTCGGAAGAGGGAGCAGGAGAGCCCGGGCTCTGCGGAGCGAAGCTCTGGCCTTCGAGGCACCCCGCCGAGCCCACGAGCACGAGCAGCAGGCCCGCGAAGAGCCACCTCCCAAGGAGGAGGGGATGCGCCGAGGCACGCGAATCACTCAGGAGCCACACAGGCTCAGCCTAGCCCGGGCGCCGAGGCATCGCTCACTTCTTCGAGCCAGAGCCTCCGATTCCCGTCTCCGTCTCCTCGGGGGCCTGCTTCACCTTGCCAACCTGATCCAGGTTCTCGTGCTTGTTCACCGAGAAGCGCACCAGCGCGCGCAGCAGGCGGTTGCGCTTCACGTTGCCGATCACCTGCTGGAGATCCTCGTACACCGTGGGATCGGAGATCAGCCCGCCCACCGTGCCCTCGCCGCTGGCGATCGTGGAGGTGATCTTCTTCAGGTCCGCCGCCGCGCTCCCCAGGTCCGCGAACATGCCGCGCGCATCCCCGTAGACGAGCTGGTGCACCGCTCCGTTCGGGCTCGCCTTCGCGTCCTCGATGAGCCCCGCGAGCTGCCCGGCCGCCGCGCCCAGCTCACTCAGCGCCTGGGCGCCCTCCTTGCCGTAGATGAGCGCGTGCGCCGTGCCGTTGCCCTTCTGCACCTCCGCCAGCAGCGCCTCCACGTGCCCCACCGCCGTGTCCATCCGCTGCGCCATCTGGGACGCGCTCGCCAGCAGCCCCCGCACCTGCCTCCCGGATTCCTTGTCGTAGACGAGGGCGTGCAGCACGCCGTCCCCCTTCTCGACCTCTTCCAGGAGCGCGCGCAGGCTGTGCAGGCTGGCCGACACGTCCTCCGCCAGCCGCGGATCCGCGTACGTCTCCACCGCGGCCCTCAGCGAGTGGCTGATGGCCCTGGAGTCATTCAGCACGTCCCCGGCCGCCTGCATCAGCGTGTTCAGGTCTCCGCTGGTGTCCGTGCGCAGCTCTCCCCCGGGAGGAATGGGCGGCGTCTTCATCGTGCCCAGCGAGATGTCCACCGCCTTCTCGCCCAGCATGCCCAGGCTCGACAGCCGCGCCACCGAGTCCTGCCGCACCCGCTCCGCGTACTTCCGCGTCACTCGGATGCTCACCTGGATGCCGCGCTCCGCCGAGTCCTCGGTGAAGGCGATGCCCACCACCCGGCCCACCTCCAGGCCGCCGATCCACACCGGCGACTTGTCGGTCAGGCCCTGCACGTTCGGGAAGAAGGCGCGGTAGGTGATTTGCTCCTCGAAGAGCTGCGTCTCCTGACCGATGAAGGAGACCACCACGCCGGCCAGCACGAGCCCCGCCGCCACGAAGAGCCCCGCACGCCAGGCCATGCGCCGCTCACGCGGAGTGGACGTGAACAGGCTCATGACACCACCTCCTGCCGCTGGAGCTCCGCCCGCCGCGCGTCCATGAAGGCGCGCACCTCGGGCACGGTGGAGTGACGCACCTCCTCGGGGGTGCCCACCTGGACGATGCGCCGGTTGGCCAGCATGGCGATGCGGTCCGCCACCTCGAAGGCGCTCATCATGTCGTGAGTCACCACGATGGATGTACAGCCCAGCTTTTCCTTCATCGAGTTGATCATCGCGTTGATGCTCTGGGTGGTGACGGGATCCAACCCCGTGGTGGGCTCGTCCCAGAGGATGACCTCCGGGTTGGTGGCGATGGCGCGCGCCAGGCCCACGCGCTTGCGCATGCCACCGGACAGGTCCGCGGGCATCATGTTCTCGGTGCCCGGCAGGTTGACCCAGGACAGCTTCTCGGCCACGCGGCGGGCCACCTCCTCGGAGGGCAGCTCCGGGAAGTGCTCGCGCAGCGGATAGGCCACGTTCTCCCCCACCGACAGCGAGTCGAAGAGCGCCGCGCCCTGGAACACCATGGCCACGTGGCGGCGCACCGCGAAGAAGTCCTCCTCGCGGAAGCGCGTCACGTCCTGCCCCTGGAAGAGGATGCGCCCCTCGTCCGGGGACAGCAGCCCGATGAGGCACTTGAGCAGCACGCTCTTTCCCGAGCCCGAACCGCCAATGACCGCCAGCGTCTCCCCGGCGCGCACGGACAGCTCCACATCGTCGTAGACGCGCTTGGTCCCGAAGGACTTCTTCAGGTGCTCGAAGTGAATGAGCTCATCGCCGGCTGCGGGCGGGTGGAACTCCAGCTTGGGACGGGGTGCGGACAGGCGCATGGCGCTAGAGGTAGAGGGAGAGCTTGGTGATGAAGAAGTCGGCCAGGCAGACGGTGACGGAGGTGATGGCCACCGACTGCGTGGTGGCGCGCCCCACGCCCTCGGTGCCGCCCTCGACGGTGAGCCCCTTGAAGCAGCCCACCAGCCCAATGGTGACGCCGAACACGGCGCCCTTGATCACCCCCGAGACAAAGTCGCTCATGATCACCGAGTCCAGCGCGCCCTGGAAGAACAAGCTCAGCGAGATGCCGTACTGCACGTTGACCACGAGCGCGCCGGCCACCATGCCGATGACGTCCGCCAGCACGGTGAGCGTGGGCAGCACCAGCAGGCACGCGAACACCCGAGGCACCACCAGCTTGCGCAGCGGATCCGCGCCCAGCGCGCGGATGGCGTCCACCTGCTCCGTCACCGTCATGGCCCCCAGCTCGGCCGCGATGCCCGAGCCGATGCGCGCGCCCACGGTGAGCGCGGTGAGCACCGGGGCCAGCTCGCGGAACAGGGTGAGGATGACGACGCGGCCCACGGTGTATTGCACCCCGAAGCGCGCCAGGAAGAAGCCGAACTGCAGCGAGATGACGAGCCCCGCGAACGTCGACGTCAGCAGGGCGATGGGCATGGAGCGCACGCCCAGGGACTCGGTGTGGAACACGAGCGCGCCCCAGTCGTACGGCGGGCGCACGGCGCGGGAGAAGACCTTGCCCGCCATCACCATCATGGCCCCCAGCGCCTCCAGCCGCTGGCGGAGGCGCGCGCCCACCGAGAGCCGGGGCTCCGCGGGCGAGAGCTCGGCGCTGCCGGCCGGGGAAGTCTCCACCAGGGTGCTCATGACTTGCGCTCCGCATGGAAGCCCGCGACCAGCTGGTCGAAGTCCCGCATGCGAGGCTCGGCCTGCCCGGGCGGGGCGACGTAGGTGAAGTCGAAGACGCAGCCGTCCTTCTTGAGCACCACCAGCTCCAGCTCCACGGGCACGCCGTCCAGCTTCGCCAGGTGGCGCGAGCGCAGGGCCTCGCGGCCGTCGAGCGGGATGAGCTGCTGGGACACCTCCCGCCGCTCGGTGAAGCCCATCAGCAGGTGGCGGGTGAGCACCGGCAGGGGCGGATCATCATACCCCTCGCAGGTGGAGTTGACGGAGAGCGCCCGGCCGGTGTCCGCCTCCGAGAAGGCCAGATCATTTCCCTCCACGAAGACGCGGTGCCAGTAGTCCGGCAGCTCGCCGATGCGGTAGCCCACCTGCTTCTTGGACAGGACGGAGTCCTCGAAGCTCACGCGATGACACCCCGTGGCGGCGAGCAGGACCATCAGTGTCAGGAACAGGGGAAGCCGCGTCATCACTCCGTCTCCGAGGAAACGAAAGCTAGGCACGGACTCCCAGATGACTAGGGGTCCCCCAAGGCAAAGGTTGATTCGGCGGCACTCTAGGAGGCAACCTCGGGCGCGGCCTGGACGGGCGGCAGGAGGATCCGGAACGTGGAGCCTCGGCCGGGCTCGCTCTGCACCTGGATCTCTCCGCCCATCGCCTCGATGGTGGCGTGGCAGATGGACAGCCCGAGCCCCGTGCCTTCCCCCGCCTCCTTGGTGGTGAAGAAGGGCTCGAAGATGCGAGGGAGGATCTCCGGGGCAATGCCCTGGCCCGTGTCACTCACCTCGATGACGGCGCGCCCTCCCGTGTCCCGGCGGGTGGTGACGCGGATCTCGTGGCGCTCGGGGTCGCCCCCGGGGATGGCGTGCACGGCATTGGCGAGCAGGTGCAGGAAGACCTGGCCCAGCCGCCCCTCATCCCCCATCACCGGCTGGGACACCCCATAGTCCTTCACCAGCCGCGCGCGGCCCCGCAGCTCCTGCTCCATCATCCCCAGGGTCCGGTCGAGCACGGTGTGGAGATCCACCTGGCTGGGGGGCTCGGCCTGCGCGCGGGCGAGCGTCCTGAGCGCCTGGACGATCTTGCGCACCCGCTCGGCGCCATGGAGCGCGTCGGTGAGCGCCTCCTCCACCTCCTGCCAGCGCTCGCGCTCCTCCTCGCGCTTCGTCAGGGCGCGCAGCTCCGTGGAGAGGTAGCGGAGGTTGGACAGGATATAGGCGAGCGGGTTGTTGATCTCATGCCCGACGCCAGAGGCCAGGGTGCCCACCGCCACCAGCTTCTCCGCGTGGGCGAGCCGCTCCTGGGTGGCCTCGAGCTGCCGCAGGCGCATGGCCAGCTCCGCGGTGCGCTCGTCCACACGGGCCTGGAGCTGAAGCTCGCGCTGGCGGGCCTGATAGAGGCGGAACCACACCAGGCCCGCCGCGAGCAGCACGGCGGCCAGGACGCATCCGACACGGAAGAGGATCGTCTCGACGAAGCGAGGCCGCAGGCGGAACGACACCACCGCGCTCTGCCGGGGTTCCCCACGGCCCGCCGCGGTGAAGGCCTCGACGAAGAAGCGGTGCTCTCCCGGAGGCAGCCGGGTGTAGTAGGCGACGCGCCGGGCCCCGGCCTCCACCCAATCCGCGTCCACGCCCGCCAGCTTGTAGCGAAAGTGCAGCCGCTCCGAGGCGCCCAGCGCCGCCGAGGTGTAGTGGATCTCCACGCGGCCCTCTCCGGGAGGAATGCGGGGCCACTCGGAGGCGGGCACGAGACGCCCGTCCACCCACAGCTCCTCGATGAGCAGCGGTGGCAGGGAGGTGGACACCTTCTCGTGCCTCGCTTCGTAGGCCACGGCACCGCGGATGGTGGGGAACCACAGCCGGCCGTCCTGGGCGCGGATCCCCGAGGGACCTCCCAGCGCGTTGCATTCGGCGGCTCGCATCCCATCGTCCACGCCGTAGACGCGGGGCGTGACGCGGGCGAGCCGCCCGTCCGCCACGGCCTCCAGCTCCTGCTGCGAGACGCGGGAGATGCCCTTGTTGCAGGTCATCCACAGGTTGCCCTTCCCGTCGGGAACCAGCGCGAGGACGACATCGTCGAAGAGCCCCTGGGCGCGCGTCAGGCGGACGAAGCGCCCCTGCTTCCAGCGGTAGAGCCCATCCGAGGTGCCGACCCAGAGCGTGTCGCCGTCCTCGAGGAGGCTCCGGATATCGCCCTGGATGGGGGCGCCCTGGGAGGACAGCGGGGTGGCCTGGCCCCGGTCGAACCAGGCCAGGCCTCCTCCCTGGGTGCCGATCCAGAAGCCTCCCGCGGCCCGCCGCTCCAGCACGCGAATGGAGGCGCCGAGCACCTTGTCCTGCGGAGCCACCACCACGAACTGCTGCCCATCCCATCGAGCCAGCCCCTGCTGGGAGCTGACCCAGAGCGTGCCCTGCTCGTCCTCGTAGACGGCCTGCCCCAGGGGATTTCGGGGGGGCTGGCCCTGCTCGGGGAGGGTGGTGAACGCGCCATCCCGCCAGCGGATGAGGCCCTTGCGCGTGGCGAACCAGACGCTCCCGTCGTGGCCCTCGGCGATGCCGAAGACCATGTCGTCGACGAGCCCATCGCGCTTGGTCCAGCTCGTCATCTGCCCGTCCTTCCAACGGGCGACGCCGCCGCCCAGCGAGCTGAACCAGAGGCTGCCGTCCCGCGCCTCGAGCAGGGCGCTGATCATGCCGCTGCCCATCCCCTCGGGCGGGCCATAGGGAATGAAGGGAGCGTCCTTGAGGCGGTACAGCCCTTGGGTGCCCATGCCCAGCCAGAGGTTCCCCTCGGAGTCCTCCAGCAAGGACAGGATGGAGCCGCTCTCCAGGCCGTTCGTGGTGTTCAACACGGAGCGCTGGCCGTTCACCCAGCGCAGCAGCCCCTGGCCCCTGCTCGCCACCCAGAGGGCGCCATGATGATCCACGAGCAGCTTGGAGATGGGACTGCCGAGCAGGCTCGCCGCCGGGACCGGGAGCATCATCCCGTCTTGCAGCCGGTACACGATGCCGCCGAGATCCGCCGCCCAGAGGACTCCCCGCGCATCCACCACCAGGGACGACACCAGCGGTGGAGGCCCCTGGAAGGAGGGGCCGGGGAGGAACGCCGAGCCATCCCAGCGCTGCAGCCCCTGGGAGGTGGCCACCCAGAGGCCGCCGTCCTCGCCCTCGGTGAGCGCCAGCACGTGATTGTCCGCCAGCCCCTGCTCGGTCTTCCAGACCTGGAACTGGCCTCCGGACAGCCGCATGAACCCGCTGCCGAGGGTGGCGATCCACACGCCCCCGTCCCGCGCCGGCTGCAGCATGTGCACGTCGCGTGCGATGACACCGTCAGGCAGGGGGACGGAGAAGAAGCTCCCCGCTCGCAGGCCGGCCAGCCCCTGGTTCGTGTTGATCCACAGCGTCCCATCCCGGTCGAGCGCCAGGGCCGTGACGGAGCGGTCCTGCAGTGCGGGCGTGTTCGCCGGATCGAAGACGGTGAAGCGCACCCCGTCGAAGCGCACCAGGCCCTCGTAGGTGCCAGCCCAGAGGTAGCCATCCGGCGTCTGCGCCAGGGCCTGGGTGCTGTTCTGTGGCAGCCCGTTCTCCGCCTGCCAGATCCGGTGGGGGAATTGGTTGAGTTCCTTCCCCGGCTCCAGGGCGGACGCGCTCCCCGCCACCACGAGCACGCCCACGAGCACGCCTGCCATGAGCCGGCGAGCATGGGCATCAAGGAGGGCAGCGGGGGGACTGCGCCTCCGGCGAGGGCTTCGGGGGAGACGGCGCATGGGGTGGGCGATCCGGATTCTACGCCCGAGCCGCCGTGCGAGTGGAGCACTCTGCCCAGGAAGTGGGTCCCTTGGAAGCTGACGCGCCGGGCTCGCGCAGTGCGTCGAGGCAGTGGCGTTCGTCTCCCAGCCAGCATATGCCCCGGCCCAGCCACACCATGATCCGCCCTCGCCTCTACCTCCTCGCCGCCGCCGTGCTTTGGTCCACGGCGGGCGCGGCCGTCAAGCTGTCCACCCTCAGCGCCTACCAGATCGCCTCGGGGCGCTCGTTGATCGCGGCGCTGGTGCTGTGGCTCGCCTTCCCGGCTGGGCGCAAGCGGCCCTCGCTGCGCGCGCTCGGGATCGCGGTGGCGTACGCGGCCACCGTGGTGCTGTTCATCATCGCCAACAAGCTCACCACCGCCGCCAACGCCATCTTCCTGCAGGACACCGCGCCGCTCTATGTGCTGCTGCTGTCGCCCTTGCTGCTGCGCGAGAAGCCCACGCGGGGAGAGCTGACGGCGGCGCCCATCTTCCTCGTCGGCCTGAGCCTGTTCTTCCTGGATCAGCTCCAGCCCGGCCAGCTTTTGGGCAATGGAATCGCGCTGGGCTCGGGCGTGGCGTTCGCGCTCACCATCCTCGGGCTGCGGGCAGCCAGCGCCGAGGGGCAGGTGGTGCTGGTGTGGGGCAACCTGCTGGCGGGGGTGAGCGTGCTGGTGCCCGCGCTGAGCGGCCCCACGCCCACGGTGCTGGATGGAGGGATCCTGCTCTTCCTCGGCGTGTTCCAGCTGGGGCTGGCGTACACGCTCTTCAACCTGGGCATCCGCGAGACGCCCGCGGTGGAGGCCTCGCTGCTCATCCTGCTGGAGCCCGTGCTCAACCCGGTGTGGACCTTCATCCTCGCTGGGGAGCGGCCGGGCCCCTGGGCCGTGGTCGGGGGCCTCATCATCCTGCTGGCCACCGCGTGGCGGACGGTGCTGGGCGCACGGAGCGCGGGCGCCTCACCGCCCAAGCCCGGGCCCCCCGAGAGACAGCCGGGCTGAGCAGACATGGGAGGGAGGCGGCGCACCGCCTCCACTCCCCGCCCGTGGGCTTACCGCGCCGGCAGGATGCCCTCCATCACGCGAGGCCCGGTGGGCTCGTCCACCTGGTCCGACTGCCACTCCGCCCACTGGTCCAAGCCGATGGAGAGCTGCAGCGAGAAGTCCGTGGAGACCCACTGCGTGGCGCCGTTGGCGTACTGCGGCTTCTTCACGCCGGTGCCCGAGAAGGGGGTGCTGCACGCGAGGTTCGCGAAGTACGTGGCATCCACGTCCGGCTGACCGGGCGCCTCCGCGCACTGGCCCTCTTTGGGCTTGTCATTAGGCGTAACGATGAAGGCGGGCGTCGCGCGCGTCTTGTCCGGCACGGAGCCCGTCATGTGGCAGGACAAGCAGGAACTGCGCGTGCTGTCGGCGGGGCCATCGAGCCGGCTGTTGCAGCCCAGGTGGCCACCGTCCGAGTCCGCGTTCCAGCGATCCACCACATCCCACTCGATGACCTCCTGCGTGAAGCCGTTCTTGCGAGGATCCACCGGCTCGAATTTGGCCAGTTTCCCCGCGGGCGGCGGATCGTTGAACCACATCAGCCCCAGGGTGGACAGCCGGTCCCAGGGGTTCTTCTCCGAGGCCTTGGCCTGCCCATCCGCGACGAAGGTGCCATACACCCAGCCCGAGGGCGAGCGTTTGTCCGCCACCGCGATGTCGACCTGCATCAGCGTCACCTCGCCCAGGGTGCGCTTGCACTCATTGCTGATCTTCTGGAACGAGCAGGGCTCGCACATGCAGAACTCCGCACTGCTGATGTTGGCCTTCCACTTGGGCATGTTGGCCAGGATGGGGAGTTGCTTCTCATTCGCCGTGGTGAACAGCAGCTTGCCGATCACCGCCCCGTCCGGGAACGCCACGTTGCTGGTGGGAAACACCGGGGTGCCGTTCGGCTTCCAGACCTGCCCCAGCGTGTACGCGGCGCGGGGGTTGTAGAAGCCCACCGCCCAGACGGTGCTCTTCAGCTCGCTCTTATCCTTGAGCTTGAAGGTGACGGGCGCCTCGCGCGTGAGCCCGTGGACGAACTCGCGCCCGCTGAGCGGCTCGTAGGTCTGGAAGGGCATGTGGACCCAGTGGCGCACCGGGTTGTTGCACAACGTCCAGTCCTTCTCGATATCGCCTCCGGAGGCGCCCTGATCCACGTTGCCTTCCTGGATGTAGTGCAGCACGGCCCAGGAGTACTCATGGGCCTGCTTGTGCATCTCCTCCTGGCTCAGCCCCGGCTTGAAGGGGTTGAACGCCATCCAGGGCTCGTTCTGCTCGGCGGGCAGCTCGGAGGGGTACTGCTGGCTCAGCCGGAAGACGGGGCCATTCCAGTCAGTGGGCGGCTGGTTGGAGATCTCCTGCCCCATCCACATGCCCGTGCTGGTGAACTTCGGATCCTGCCAGTAGTTGGGATAGGGCCCCTCGCACGTGCCCGGAGCGCTGATACCGCCGCCTCCCTGTTGGCCGCCACCTCCCTCTTGGCCGCCTCCATGGCCCATGGTCGCGCACGCCCAAAGCGTGGCCGACGCCGCGACGGCCCCGACGGCCAGCATCCACTTCATTCTCGTCATGTGTGTCTCTCTCTCTCAGCTACTTCGTCACCAATAGGTTCTGCATCATCCCCGCGTCCTCGTGGGGGATAATGTGGCAGTGGAAGACGTCCTTGCCGGTCCACTCCTTGAACTTGATGCGGATGACGACCGGCGTGTTGTGGGGGACCCAGACGGTGTCCTGGATCGTCCCGGGCTCCATGAGCTGGTCTCCCACGGAGATCACCTCGAAGGAGTTGGTGTGCAGGTGGAAGGGGTGTCCCTCGTTGGAGCTATTCGTGTGGTGACCGTTGTCGTGGATGGTCCACTCTTCCACCGCGCCCAGCTTCACCTGCACGGGCGTGGCCGTCTCCTCGTACAGCGAGCCGTTGACGGCGAAGTCCAGGCCCACCACCAGGTTCTGCGTGGGGGGGAACATCATGTCGAAGCTGATGTCGCGCCGGGTCCCTATCTCGCTGATGAGCGGGTAGTGCCGCTTCGGCAGGGGCAGGCTCTTGGGCAGCGGCATGTCCATGGGGTCGCCGGTGATCTTGATCTGGGCCAGCACCTTCGCCTGGCTCTCGAGGAACTGCTGCTTCTGAGCCAGCTGCATGATCGAATAGACGCCCGGCGTGGTGCTGCCCTTGATGAGGAACTCGGCGCGGCCACCGGGGGCCAGCAGCACCTGCTCCTGGCCATCCACGGCGTCGGGGTTGTAAGGGCGCTCACGCGGCGCGGGGTAGTTCACCCCGTCCATGGCCAGCAGGTACATCGTGTGCCCCTGGACCTCCAGGGGGATCATGTTGTCGCTGCAGCCGTTCAGCATGCGGAAGCGGACCACCTCGCCGGGACGCACCTTGTAGATCGGCACGGTGTCAAGGAGCTCCTTGCCCAGGGGCTGGGTGGGGCTCGCCGCGTTGTGCGTCTCCTGGAAGACGGGCGCGCCGTTGACGAGGAATAGCCGCAGCGGGAAGTCGCCCGTCGTGAAGCCGCTATCCGCCGGAGCAATCGTGGCTCCCTGGCCATTCTTGACGGAGGCGGTGCCGGCGAAGGTGTCCCAGATGGCGTTCTGCGGAGGATCGTAGCTCCAGACGCCCGGCTGGCTCTGGGACTCGAAGAGGCCGACATCCTGAACAGCGATCGGACAGTCCTTGGCGGCGGCGATCTCCGGCACCTCGTCAATGGCGCCCTTGACGATGATGAGCCCCGCCATGCCGTTGCCCACCTGCACGGCGGTCGAGCCGTGGTGGTGGGGGTGGTACCAGTAGAGCCCGGTCGGGTGATCGTCCGGGAGCTCGAAGGTGTAGTCCTTCTGCGACCCGGGCTCGATGGCGATCATGCGGGCCGACGGATCCTCGGTCCCGACGGGCTCGAAGAGGTGCGGGACGACCTCCAGCCCGTGCACGTGCAGGTTGGTGGTGTTGAGGTGGTGCGGAATGTTCATCTTCACCGTGTCCGAGAGGCCGGTGAGGCTGGCCCAGGCCGTCGAGTCGTAGGGCGGCAGCTGGTTGTCGATGTGGAAGGAGAGCTTCGCGCCCGGCTTGGTCCGGACCGTGGGGCCAGGGATGGCACCGCCGTAAGTGCGCAGCCGCACGTTGTAGCCAGCGAGCGTGAGGTTGGCGAACTGGACCGTCAGGTTGGTGGGCTCGGAGGGCTCGGGATCCGGGCAGCCGGTGAAGTTGGTCAGGCTGACCCCGGCCACCAGGCCGGTGCCAGCCTTCAGAAGACTCCGCCGCGAGAAGGGATTCATGAGAGGGACTCCAGGGACAAGAGGTGGCGGAGCTTCTACTTCTTCATGGGCAGGCCGCTGCGGACGACGGGGACTCGGTCCAGCTGGTAGTCGTTCGCGTAGGAGCCCTGCAGCAGGCCCGTCTTCACCGTGTAGAAGTTCTGCAGGCTGATGGCGACCTGGAACGAGAAGTCCGTGGAGTAGACGCGCGGATCCATGGAGGTGGCGGCCGGCACGTTCTGGAACCACTTCATCCACTCCTTCGAGCCCCCCCCCTTGGGCGGCGTCGCGCCGCCGTCCGGAACGGAGCCCGGCGGCACCAGCGCCGTCACCGCGGGGTACTGCGCCGTGATGTGGCAGCCCAGGCACGAGGTGGTGTTCAGGTCCGCGGGCCCGTTCAGCCGCCCGTTCCACCCCAGGTGCTGCGGCGGCAGCTGCTGCGAGGCGAAGATGACGCCCTGCTTCAGGTCCGGGTTGATCTTCGTCTGGGTGGGCGGGAACGGATTGGTGGCGTTCACCGTGTTCTCGGGATCATTGCCCCACATGAGCCCCACCGGCACGAGGTTCAGGAACTTGTTGGGGTTGTTCACCTGGCCGTTGTACGCGAACGTCCCGAACACCCAGCCCGTCCCGTCCTTGCCCTCGGCGCGCACGTCGCGCACGGCGATGTCCATCTGCAGCAGGTTGACCTTGCCCACCACGCGCGGCTTGGTGCTGTAGAAGGACTCGGTGATGTACGCCGTCCACTGCAGGGGGTTCTCGAGGAACGGGAGCTTGTCGTCACCCTGGGGCGCGTCGGTGAACAGCAGCTTGGCGAACACGGTGCCCGGCGGGAAGCCGCCGCCGTAGCGCGCGTCCGTCGTCTTGGGGTCCGGGTTCATGGGGTCCTTCCACATCCGGCCCAGCGTGTACCCCGCCATGTCGTTGACCAAGGTGATGGCGTAGACGGAGTAGCTCCCGTCCTTGCCCTTCTGGCCCGGCCCGAGCTGCAGCGGGCTGAGCGGCGCCTCCTTGATCAGCCCGTGGAAGCCCTCGGTGCCCCCATTCGGAGGATAGGCGTTGGGCCCCGTCGCCGTCGGGTGGAGCCAGGGGATGTGGTACCAGCCACGCTTCGAGTTCTTGAAGGGATCCCAGTCCGGCAGGTTGCCCTCGAAGGCGTAGTCCCGAACGGCCAGCAGGTACTCCAGCGGGTTCTTCCGGAAGTCGATCTTCTGGACGAAGTCGGGCTGCTTCTTCGGCTTGACGGTGGGGAAGTCCGTCTTCAGGCGGAACAGCGGCTGATCCGAGTACTTCTGCATGTACTCGTCGACGGGGACCATGAAGCCAAAGTCCGGGAAGGGGCTCTGCTCGAGCTTGTAGCCCTCGGGCTTGCGCAGCAGGGCCGCGGCCTCGGCCGGATCCTTGGCCAAGGCCGCCGGTGCGGGCGCGGTGACCTGGGCGAGCGCCCCGCTCGAAACCACTGACAGCGCCACCGTAACGCCCAGCAGGGCGGACCGCGAGAAGCCGCGTCGGCAGAGCCGGGCGGCCAGGGTTGGGGAGTTCATTCCGTGTCTCCTGACTTGGAGTGGGGGATCGCGTTACACCGTGAGATCGCTCGGGCTGACCTCGCAGGCCTCGCGCACTGCCTGCACGGTGGCCGGGGCATCCAAGCGGAAGAGTCCATTGAGCTTGCGCTCCAGGCGAGAGGCGCGGATGGCCGCCTTCACCGCCAGGAACACGCTGGTGGCCAGCACCAGCGGCGGCTCGCCGATCTCCTTCGAGGAGAAGATGCCGTCGGTGGGGCTCTCCGGCACGTCCACCGAGTCGCGCGGGAACAGGTACACGTTGAGCTGCAGCGGGATGCTGGTGATGGCGGGCGGCTTGTAGCGCCAGGTGTTCAGCGAGTTGAGGCGCCCGGCCTCTGGGCCATTCGGCTCGAACTCCAGCTTCTCGGACAGCACGTAGCCGATGCCCTGGACGAAGGCGCCCTCCACCTGGCCCACGTCGATGGCCGGGTTGAGGCTCCAGCCCATGTCGTAGACGAGATCCGAGCTGATCACCTTCGTCTCGCCCGTGAGGATGTCCACCTCCACCACCGAGCACGCGGCCGAGTAGGTGAAGCCGACGAACGAGTCGAACGCGCCGGGGTTCTTGTCCTTGGGGAACTCTTTGGCCTCCCCATAGGCGTTCTGGTAGTCGGGCAGGGTGCACTGCTTGTACGGGGGCTTGTAGGTGATCACCGGCACCGGCGTCTCTCCTCCTGGGATGGGAGCGGTGAAGGTGGCCACCAGGCTCACGCGGTACTGGTAGGCCAGGGCCACCAGGTTCTGCCAGATGAGCTTCGGCGGCGCGTCATTGATCTTCACCTTCGTGTTCCAGCCCGCCTGACCGTGGTTCCAGAAGTCGATGCCCAGCCCCTTGCACCAGTCGTTGCCCTTCTCCTTCAGCATCTCGTAGCCGAAGGCCATCAGGCGCGCGCTGAGCTCCTGGCAGGTGCGCTTGACCGCCTCGCCGTTGTAGGCCGTTCCGGTCGACGCGCCGGTGCTGGACGGGTTGGGGGTGACGAGCGTCTTCGGGGCCTCCACCTGGATGAGCTCCATGGGCACGTTCAGCACGTAGGCGGCGATCTGGCGGACCTGCGTCAGCAGGCCCTGTCCCATCTCCACGCCTCCCTGGTGGATGACGATGCTGCCGTCGGCCTGGAACACCGAGACGACCGCGGCCGCCTGCTCCAGCATCACCAGGTTGTAGCCCGAGCCGTACTTGACGGGCATCATCGCCAGCCCGCGCTTGCGCCACTTGTTCTGCTTGTTGAAGTCGTCCACCTCTTGGCGCTTCGTCTTGTAGTCGCACTGCTTCTTCAGGTAGGCCCAGACCTCACGCATGTAGCAGTACGAGAGGGCCTGGCCGAACGGCGTCACATCCCCGCGCTGATAGAGGTTCTTCTCCCGCACGTCCTCGGGCAGCATGCCGATGGAGAAGGCCGCGTCATCCACGGCGTTCTCCAGCATCAGCTTGCCCTGGATGTCTCCGAACGCCCGGAACGCGGTGCTGGGCGCGGTGTTGGTGCGGCACACGTCGATCTGGCTCTCGAAGTTGGGGATCAGATACGCGTTGTCCGAGCGCGCCTGGATGCAGTTGGAGACGATGAACGAGCAGTCGTAGAAGGCGCCGCCGTCTCCCCACATCTTGTTGAGCAGGCCGCGGATGCGGCCCTTGTCCTCCGGGTTCACCTCGCCCTTGTCGATGGCGATCTGGTACTGGCTGAAGTAGGCGTGGCGCTTGCCAATCATCGCCGTGTCCTGCTCGCGCGAGAGGACCAGGCGCACCGGCCGCTTGGTCGCGTACGCGGCGATGGCCGCCGCGCCCACCACGAAGCGGGTCTGCTCCGTCTTGCCGCCGAAGCCGCCGCCCACCGGAGGCACCTGCACGTCGACGTTGTTGTACTGCACGGCCAGCGTCATGGCGGCTGTCGTGTGCATCTCCTGGGGGCTCTGCGTGGAGGGCCGGATCAGCATGCGCTGGCCGTCCAGGGGCTCGGCGATCGCCGCCTGCGTCTCCATGTAGAAGTGCACCTGGCCACCGCACGTCTGCGTGCTCTCGATGACCTGACAGGGGATGCCGTCCAGCGTCGCCTGCCGGTTGACGGGTTTCCGGTTCACCTGCTTCTTGTCGGTGCCCTGGGGGATGATGACCGGGTCCTTGGGGGTGACCCAGTCGAACCGGCTCCCGTTGCGCGTCACCTTCCAGACGTGCGACACGAAGGGGGCCTGGGTGGGCCAGTCGGGGTAGATGCTCTCCTTGACGATGGCATCGTCCAGCGTCAAGACGGGCTCGGCCCACCAGGGCGGGCCCCCCTTGGGCGGCTGGTACGGGCCGTAGGCGATGCACCGCTCGCTGACGTACCCGGCGATGCGCTCGGCCTCCTGCTCCGTGCCGGCGAGCACCAGCGCGATGGACTGGCCCACGTAGTCGACCTGGCCCTCGGCGAGGATCGGCTGGTCGGAACCCATGCCCTGCTTGTTGATCCGGCCGTCCTTGAAGACTTCGCAGGTGACCAGATCGACGAAGCCCCTGTAGCGGCTCGAGAGGTGCTCGCGCAGCTCGCTGACGTCGACCTCCTCGTCACTGCCGGGGATGACGAAGTGGTAGGTGGCCAGGGCCCGCCGGCTCTGGACGAACGAGGCATTGACGGTGCGCGGCGGGACCGCGAGCTCGTGGGTGTAGTGAAGCTGTCCCGAGGCCTGCTGCATCGCGGTGGACTTGATGTAGGGCAGCGCGACCGGGGCCTTGTAGTACTGGGGCTCGTAGTGCTGCGTGCCGTCGCTGACGCCCCAGTGGCCCCAGTTGATCTCTCCGGCCGACTGGACCGGCTTCGGGACATCGCCTCCGCGCTCGACCAGCGCATTCACCACGGCCTTGTAGAGGAACGCCGTGGCGAGCTGTATCCGGTACTTGTCCGTGAAGCCCTCCGACGGCAGCCCTTGCATGCGCTTGGACCAGCGCGCGAGCTCGGCGCCGACCTCGGCGTCCAGGCTCTTGGCCAGGGACGGGACGGCGGCCAGGGACAGCGGCTTGCCCACCATCAACTTCTCCGTCTTCCGGGCGCGCCACGGGTAGGGCGCGATGCCGCCGAACACCAGCACGGCCTCCTCCACCTCCAGCGAGCGCGACAGGTGCAGCCGGCTGGTCCCGTTGATGATGCTGTGCGCGTTCACGTCGCGCAGCGCCACCTTCTGCGCGAGGACGACCTCGTTCCGCTTGCCGAAGGGCACCAGGTAGGTGAGCAGGACGATGGAGTCGGCCAGCTCGGGCCTGGCGATGACCCGATCCACCAGCTCCTGGGTCGTGCAGCGCTCGGGCTTGGCGTCCTCTCCTCGCTCCGTGTCCAGGAACTCGATCGCCGCGTCGATGGCGGCCAGCACCGTGAAGACATCGGACGGGAACGGCTCGCCGGTGCCCGCGGCGATGTGCTTGAGCACCAGCATGGAGTTGCCGCCCAGCGACGCCGCGTTGCGCACGATGCGCCCGGCGGTCCGCCGCGCCATGAAGCGGGTGGCGCCCAGCCGCGTCGTCTCCGCGTAGTGCGTCTCTCCATCCTTCCGGGCCTTGGCCTCGCCGCGCGAGAGCATCGTGCTCTCCAGGATCTGGATGAACTCGCTGTAGTTCATGCCCGCCCCGACCCTCAGCCCGCCATCCATCTCCTTGGGCGGCGCGTTCAGCTCGGGGATGAACCGGATGTCGAGGAAGATCTCCGTCTCCAGGTACTCCTCCTTGTAGATGCCGTAGGAGGTGTTGGAGTGGATGAGGCGGAACTTCTTGCCCTGGTACTGGCGCATGAGGCCCGCGAGCTCGGCCAGGGCGGTGGGAGTCCGCCAGACGCGCGAGCCGTCCTCCACCGAGACGCCATTGGCGGACGTCTGGGCCTCGGGCGGGAACGGGATCACGACGTTCGGAGCGGGGAGCTGCGAGGCGGCGTAGTCATCCGGCAGGCACTTCATCCGGTTCTCTTCGTCCTCCTTGGTCCAGTTGGAGGCGAACGTCTTCATGCCGGTGAGGATGGAGCGGTAGCCCGTGCACCGGCAGAGATTGCCGTCGAAGATGTCCTCGATCTCCTGCTTGGTGGCCTTAGGGTGGTTGACGATGAACTCGGACATGTTCATCACGAAGCCCACGGTGCAGTAGCCGCACTGGGTGCCGTTGTTCATGGCCAGGCGGTGGGCCACGGGGTTCATGCCCTGGTGCGAGAACTCCGTGGGGTGAACCGGCACCTCCTCTCGGAGCGTCGCCTTCAGGGCCTTGGGCTTGGCCTTGTTGACGCTGGCAATCACCTCGAGGCGCTTCTTGTTGGCATCTTCCTGGGCCTTCGTCAGCGTCGGCTGGGGAGGGTTCTTCATCTCCGGCACCGCGGAGGCCCGGAAATAGGTGGCGGAGTGAACCAGGTGCGCGGGGTTGGGCCGCCGCGCGGCGCCGGTGCCCTCCACCGTCGTCACCACCATGCCCTCGATCGCGAGGACCGGGCGCAGGCACGAGTTAATGGCGCGATGCTCGGCGCGATGCTTCTTCTCGTTCCAGTTCGAGAGGATGACGGTGCATCCACCGCATCCGCCCTGGCCGCAGGGCTTCTTCGGGCCCGCTAGCGCGACCTCGGGAGATCGCAGGTAATCGATCAACAGCAGGTCTGGAGATGGATCCTCGATGGTGACGGATCTGCCATTGAGAAAGAACGAGACTTGCTTGGCCATGACACTCCCCGACGTGAAAGCGGGCCACACTAATGGTGCATTTCTGACAGAGCAATCGTTGTCCTGTTTTCTTTTCGAAGAAACGGCCTTGCGCTGCGCGCGAAAGCGTCAGTGTGGCCGCGCTTCAACTCCCCAGGGTCCTTCCCATGCGCCGAATCATCCCAAGCCTCGTCCTCGTCAGCCTGTGGTCCGCCTGCGTCCGTACGACGCCCGCGCCCTCGGAGTCCTCGGAGTCGAAGAAGCCGAGCGCCCAGTCCATCCGCGCGGCTCCCGACAAGGTCGCCCGGGAGTTCAACCTGCGTCCCCTGGAATCAGGAGTCACCCCGGCCGTGGAAGGCGCGACGGGCAGCCCCAACGGAGGCCCCGGCAGGGCGGCCACCTTCGGGCTCTACGTCCTGGCGCTCTCGTGGTCTCCCAACTTCTGCTGCAGCCACTCGGAGAAGCAGGAGTGCCAGGGGCTGGATGGCAGCTTCGGAGCCACGCACCTGACGATCCACGGCCTGTGGCCGAACTACACGGACGCGCAAGCGCAGAAGGCGGGAGCCAGCTGGCCTCAGTACTGTGCCCCCTACAGCTCCTGCAACTCGAAGAGCCCCGCCGCTGGCTGCGACCCGGACCCCGCCACCATTCCGGCGGACATGAAGACCTATGGTCCCGGCTACGTGTCCGATAACGACTTCCTGGCGGACCACGAGTGGCCCAAGCACGGCAGCTGCACGGGGCTGGACTCCGGCACCTACTTCTCCTCGGCCATCTCCGCGTTGAAGGGCCTGCCGGGCGACCAGGGCACTCCGGCGCTGCTGACGCAGAGCGTGGGCGGCACGGTGGCGGCCACGGATCTACAGGCTGCCTTCGGCTCCCCCGAGTCCGTCATGCTCAGCTGCGACTCGAGCTGCAACCTGACGCAGGTGAGCATCTGCCTGGCGAATGCGGCCTCGGGCCAGCCTTCGACCCGGACCGCCTGCCCGAGCAACACGACGGGCTCCGCCTACGACAACGGCTGCTTCGTCAACCATTGCCAGAACGTGACGGTTCAGGCCGCGGGCCAGTGTTCTTCCGGCAGCTCTGGCTCCAGCGGCAGCGGCGGTCAGTGCAGCAGCCCTGGCCAGGGGCCCGCCTGCACCGAGGACTCGTCCTGTGTCTCTCAGGGCTACCTGCGCTGCGCGAAGTCCGGCTGCTGCACCACCGTGCCCCACTAGGCCTCCCCGTCCGGCGCCGAACCTCCGCCGTTGCTCTCCAGGCAGGCGTGGCCTTGCGCTCGCTCGTGCCGTGCCCCGCCCTGCCGCAGTGCGGATGTTTCTCCTTGGACACTTCAACCCGGAGGGAAACCCATGGACGGAGGACTGGCCATCTTCGGCTTTGGTCTTTTCTTGCTGTCGATCGCGGGCCTGTATGCTCGATCGGCGTTCGGGCTGGCGTTGTTCGTGCTCGCCCTCTCGCTCGTGTCGATGGGCATGGCCTTCAGCGAGTCGAAGCGCCTGCGGGAGGTGTCGCTTGGGATCGGCGTCCTGCTGCTCGGCGCCACCATCGTGAGCCTCATCGTCGGCGTCGTGTGGTGGATGGTGCTGGCCACGGCCCTCTTCGCCCTGGCCTTCGGGGTGCTCTGGGCGGAGTTCCGCTTCTCCGGCTTCGGCAACGTCACCGCGGACCAGGTGCCTCACCACGAGCGCGGCCGGTGGCGCATCCACTGGCCTCGCCGCGCTCACCGTATGTAGGCGCGTGGCACCTCACGGGGGCCGCGGCGTCACCTGTCCCGCGTGCACGTCCATCCACAGCGTGTCCGCGGCCGCCGCGCCCCGCACCAGCGAGCCGTCCGTGGTGGTGAGGAACACCTGCGCGCCGCTCTGGGCCAGGTAGCTCATCAGGTACGCGTTGCGCTCTGGATCCAGCTCGCTCGACACGTCGTCCAGCAGCAGCAGCGGCAGGAAGCCCATGGCGGTGTGCAGGTTTTCGATCTCGGCGATCTTCCACCCGAGCACCAGCGCCCGCTGCTGGCCCTGGCTCGCATAGGCCCGCGCGCTGCGCCCGCCCAGCGTCACCGTCACGTCGTCCACGTGCGGCCCCACCGAGGTGAAGCCTCGCTCCAAGTCCCTGCGCCGCCGCCCCGCCAGCGCCTCCAGCAGCGCGTCCGCCAGGCCTGTCTCTTCCGCCTCGGCGAAGTCCTGCCCCAGGTGCGAGGGGTGGTAGCCATACACCGCCGGATCCGGCGTGCGGCCAATGGAGGCGAACGTGGCCTGCGCCCGAGGCGCCAGCTCCGCCATCAACGCCCGCCGCCGCACGTACACCCGAGCCCCCGCGCGCGCGAGCGTCTCGTCATACGCGTCCAGGTACGCGGGATCCGCCGCGGGCCCCTCGCGCAGCAGCCGGTTGCGGTTCTTCAGCGCCCGCGCGTAGTCCCGGCTCTCCTTGAGGAAGGCGGGGAAGCGGTTGAACACCGCCCGGTCCAGGAAGGAGCGCCGCGCGTCCGGCCCGCCCTTCACCACCTCGAGATCATCCGGCGTGAAGGCCACCACCGAGACACCGCCGAAGTAGTCCTCCAGGCTCGCGGCCTTCTTGCCGTCCACCAGGGCCTGGCGCACCCCGTTGCTCACCTCCACGGAGATCTCCCGCTCGGCTCCCTTGAGGAGGAAGCGGCCCGTCACTCGAGCGCCCTGCGCGCCCCAGCGCACCAGCTCCGCCAGCCGGCCCGCGCGCAGCGGCTTGAGCGTGGCGAGGAAGTAGAGCGCCTCCAACAGGTTCGTCTTGCCCTGGCCGTTCTGCCCCACGGCGATGGTGGCGTGGGGACTCGGCGCCAGGGAGACCTGGTGCAGGTTGCGGAAGTCCTGGACGTGGAGCGCGAGCAGGCGCATGGCCTCACACACCCTAACGCTCTCGGGGCGGCCGTGGGGGCTCAACCTGCTCCCCTGCCCAGGGGCTGGCCGAACCTGGACGTCCTTCCGGCGGCGTCACCCTCCCGGGCGAGCCACGGCCCGGGCCGCCTGGACGAGCTCCACCAGCCCCTTCGCCTCCGAGCTGAGCTCTCGGGAAGGCAGCGCCGCGCGCTCGGGAGAGAACAGCCGGGCGGGGGTGCGCGCCTGGCCTCGGAGGCGGATGAACAGGTGCAGCGCGTCTCGCAACGGCTCCACGTCCGGGCCGGCCTCGCTCCGGGCCCGGAACGCCGCGCTGCCCAGGCGGGCCCAGGCGGCCTCTTCGTTCCACACCCCCACGGGCCGGGCCCGGGACAGCCGCGCCAGCTCGGCGGCCAGCTCGAAGAGGCCCGCCCTGCCCTCACCGAAGGCGCCTCCCGCCGCCAGCCGCGCGTCCGGAGAAGTCTCGCTCGCCGCCAGCCACACCAGCAGCTCCGGCACCTCCGCCTCGCGCGCCTCCAGGGGGGCGAGCCGCGCCTCCAACAGCTCGCCCAGCCGGGCGCGCGCCACGTCGTGCCAGAAGGCCGCGTGCAGCAGCAGCTCCGGCCCGCTCCGAGGCGCTCGCACCGGCGCACGGCGCACGCGGCGCTGGAGGAAGGCACGAACCTTGCCGCTCCCATCGAAGTGATCCAATCGCTCCCACAACGCCCGCAGCGCCACCTCGGCCAGGGGGAGCGCGCGGCAGAGCTCCTCCGCCTCGGGGACGTTGAAGGGCAAGGCCCCCTCGGGCGTGGGCCGCTTGAAGACGCGCTCGAAGGCCTCGGCGGCGGCGCACGCGGCGCGCAGCTCCGGAAGGTTGCGCGGCAGCACCTCCACCGCCCGAGCCCACGCGCGCCGTCCCAGCAGCGGCCCGGTGTTGAGCACCTCCTCCTCGAGCCGCAGCAGCGCCGCGCCCAGAGAGTCCGGCGGCTCGCCCGGGGCCAGCCTGCGCCCCACCGCGTGAGCCACCTCCTCGCGCAGGTGTTTCACCTCCTCCATCAGCTTCACCGGGGCCAGGTGCCGAGGCCACCCTTCGGCGGCGGCGCGACGGCCCACGGCGGCCAGGGTGACATCCACCTCCGGCTGGGCCAGGGCCACCTCGCGCAGCAGCTCCAGGTTCGACCGGACGCGATCCCTCCAGAAGAAGGCGTTCAGCAACCCCCGCAGCGCGCGGTAGCGCAGGCGCGTGGCCTCCAGGAGGTCCGCTCGGTCCTCCAGCCTTGCCCGCAGGGTGTCGGGGTGGGTCGCCACGATTCCTCCACTATAAAGAGGAGTCGGGCTGTCGGCAGGCCTCCCCTCTCGAGCCCGAGGCTGGTGAACGGTCAACCCCCCTTGGCAGGAGCCTGTCGCACCGGCGATGTTGACTGTCTTGAAACGAGGCCACCCATGAAGCTCCCGCCGTCTCCCCTCGCCGCTCTCGCCGTCGCGCTCCTGGCCGCACCGCCGGCCCTCGCCATGGATCAGCGACAGGCGGACGCCAGCTGCGCCTCATGGAAGCTCGAGTGTCCGAAAGGCGCCACGGCCCCCACCGGCCCGGCCAAGAAGGCGGGCGTGCTGGAGTGCAAGGCGAAGGGAGGCGCCGTGAAGGAGGGCCCGTCCGTGTCCTGCAAGGACGGGAAGGCGCTGGCCTGGGGGGATTGGAAGGCGGGCAAGAAGCACGGGCTTCAGGTGACGATTCGCCCCAACGGCTCGTGGATAGAGGAGCTCTTCGCGGAGGGCAAGCAGGAGGGGCGCTCGGCGGAGTACAGCGCCGACGGTCAGCTCCTGAAGGAGACGTACTTCCAGGCCGGGAAGAAGCACGGCCCCGAGCGCACCTTCCAGGTGGACGGAACGCTGGCCACCGAGGAGCTCTGGGACAAGGGCGTGAAGGGCAAGAAGCCAGCGCCCACGGCCGCGGCGAAGCCCAAGGCGCGGGCGGCGGCTCCGGCGGGCGAGACCCCGTAGCGCTCGAGGAGCCAGGCCGCCAGCGGAGGAGAACCCGGCCGGCGAGCCCGTACCGCCCCGCGCGTCAGACGCGCATGGGCATGACGACGGCGGTGAAGCTGCGGTCGCCGGGGGCGTGGATGACGCCGGGGCTGTGCTCGTCACCCAGCTCGAAGGACACCTCATCGGTCTCCAGCACGGAGAGCACGTCGGTGAGGTAGCGCGCGTTGAAGCCGATGGTGATGTCCCCGCCGCGGTAGGCCACGTCGAGCACGTCCTTGGCCTCGCCCAGGTCCGGGTTGTTGGAGGTGATGAGCAGCTTGTTCTCCTCCAGGCCGATGCGCACCGCGTAGCTCTTGTCCGCCGAGAGCAGCGCGATGCGCTTGAGGCTCTCGAGGAAGCTCGTCTTGGGCACCATCACCACCTTCTCGCCTTCCTTGGGGATGACGCGCTGGTACTCGGGGAACTGCCCGTCGATGAGGCGCATCACCATGGTGAGGCCCGGCTTCTTGAAGAGCGCCGAGTTCTCCGCGAAGCCCAGGTGGCACTCGGCGTCGGGGGCCTCATCCAGCAGGCGCTTGAGCTCCATCAGGCCCTTGCGGGGGATGATGACGCCGCTCTTGAGCTTGAAGTCGCCGGTCAGCTCACGCTCGATGAGCGAGAGCCGGTGCCCGTCCGTGGCGACCATGCGGACCTTGCCGCCGGCCTGGGGCTCGAAGAAGACACCGTTGAGGATGTAGCGCGTCTCGTCCGAGGAGATGGCGAACTGGGTCTTCTTGATCATCTCCAGCAGCACGTTGCCGGAGATCTGCACCAGCGGAGCGTTCTCCTCCTTGGGCAGCTTGGGGTACTCCTCGGCGGCCATGCCGACGATCTTGAAGTGCGCCGAGCCGCTGGAGATGTCCACGTAGTTGTTGGCCAGCTTCTTGAGCGTCACCTGCGCGTCCGGCAGGTTCTGGACGATGTCGAAGACGTACTTGGCGCTGAGGGTGACGGAGCCGGGCTTGGAGACCTCGGCGGGGTGCTCGGAGACGACGCCGATGTCGAGATCGAACGCGGTGACGGTGACGCCGCCCTTGGTGGCGTTGACGAGGACGTTGGCGAGGATGGGCATCGTCGTCTTGCGCTCCACGATGCCCTGGGCGCGGTAGAGGGCCTTCTTCAGCTCGTCGGTAGCGATGCGGAATTCCATCGGGGGGCTTCCTCGGTCCTCTGAAAGACGAATCGACCTGGGGGGGTGTAGCCTGGGGGAAGGGGTGCGTCAACGAACCGGCTCGCGGCGGTGTGAACCAGTGCCCCAGGCTGGCCGATCAGCGGCGCAGTCCGGCCCCCACCTGCTCGGACATTCAGGTGGGACAAACACGGATCGTGAAGACGGGTCCACGCTGCCCTCTTACGGCGTCCAACCCGTCCAGTCACCTGAATTCTTCACGCCCTGGTGGGTAGGGCGCCGCTCCACCCATCCCCGGGCATCCAGGCGGGCCTGAAACTGGAAGAGGGAGCGCTACGTATAGAAGAGGAACCCAGGAGGTCACCCATGGACATGCCCGCCACCGCAGCGCCGCTGACAAAGACGGACGACGAGTGGAAGAAGCAGCTCAACCCGGAGCAGTACCGCATCCTCCGCAAGAAGGGGACCGAGCGGGCATTCACGGGGGCGTACTGGAACAACCACGAGGCCGGAACGTACCGGTGCGCCGGCTGCGGCCAGCCGCTGTTCACCTCGGAGACGAAGTTCGACTCGGGCACGGGCTGGCCCAGCTTCTGGGCCCCGGCGGCCAAGGGACAGGTGGCCGAGCATGAGGACAGCTCGTTCTTCATGCGGCGCACGGAGGTGGTGTGCAGCCGCTGCGAGGGGCACCTGGGACACGTGTTCCCGGATGGCCCGGCGCCCACGGGGCTGCGCTACTGCATCAACTCGGCGGCGCTGACGTTCGACAAGAAGGGGTGACAGTCGACACTCGGACTGGCCTCCACGGCGGAGAGGACCGAGACTGAGGCCCCTTTTTCGAGGGCCTCTATGACCGTGCGTCCCTTCTTGCTGTCCATGCTGTGCCTCGGCCTGGTGGTCGGGTGCTCCACTCCTGTGACTCCTGACCCCATGCCCACTGACTCGAAGACTCCCACGCAGCAGACGAACCCCTCGGGCGGTACGCCCTCCACCGGAGCGGCCACGCAGGGCCAACAGCCGGTGGCCTATGTCGTGAAGAACAGCGGCATCCGCTGCATCGCGGCGCCCTGCCCCACGCACATCGCCAGGCCTGTGAATGATCCGAACGCGGAGGGGATCCAGATCCACCAGATCGACTTCCAGGACATCAACCCCTCGGACGACAAGCGGGCGGAGCTGATGAACCAGGCGGACGGCACTCCGGAGGGCCTGAAGGTGGAGGCCGTGCTGGAAAAGAAGCTGAAGGCCGGCCCCGCGGGAGACGCCACGGTGCTGCGTGTGAAGAAGGTTCTTCCGTAGCTCGCTGAGCCCGAGTGGCTCACCGGCCCGGGGGCCTCACGGCCTCCGGGCTTTTTCATGCCCGTGGACTCCACCGCCCGCTCACGGCGTGGGCGCGCGCACCATCACCACGGGCCGATCACTGCGCGCCATCACCGCCTGCGCCACTGAGCCCATCACCGCCCTCACCAGGCCCGTGCGGCCATGAGTGCCCATGCAGATGATGTCCACGCAGTGCCGCTCGGCGGCCTGGGTGATGACCCCCGCCACGTCATGCCCGGCCACCACCTCCACCTCCACCTTGCACCCGCGCTGAGCCGCCGCGCGAGGCACCCGCTCCTCGAGCTGCCGCCGCAACGCGCTCAACTGCTCCTCCGTCATCTGCTGCGGAGGCGTGACGTTCAGCAGGTGCACCGTCCCCCCCGGGGGCGCCAGCGCGCACGCGTAGGCGATGGCGCGATCCCCCAGCTCGGAGAAGTCCGTCGTCACCAGCACGGTGCGCACCTGCGGCAACTCCACGTCCACCCCATGCGAGGCGGCCTGCGTCGGCACACACGCCACCGACATCCTCGCCAGCCGCAGCGCGTGGTGAGACACGCTCCACAGCCTGCCCAGCGCCCGCCGGTGGTGCGTGCCCACCACCAGCAGATCCACCTTCTCCTCCGCCGCCAGCGCGACCAGATGGTCCGCGATGCGGCCCATGCCAATCTCCACCCGCACGCGCACCGGCTGGCCGCTCTCCGCCAGGGGCTCCACCAGCGCCGCCGCCTCCCGCTCCAGCGCGTCGCGCAGCTCCGGCGTCACATCCCCGAAGCCCAGCGGATTCTCCAGCCCCAGCCGCACCGCCTCCTCCTGGGCCCAGAAGACCCGGCCGCCAATCACCTCCACGGGCCCCAGCTTGCGCAGCGCCTTCACCCAGTCCCGTGCCGCCTCGAAAGGCAGCGAGCGATCCACCCCCAGCATCACCCGGAGCGGCC
Source organism: Hyalangium sp. (assembly GCF_045802625.1). Lineage (NCBI taxonomy): Bacteria > Pseudomonadati > Myxococcota > Myxococcia > Myxococcales > Archangiaceae > Hyalangium > Hyalangium sp. Next base: position 29,594 of record NZ_JBJMQP010000052.1, read on the forward strand.
GCTCCCCACGCCCCCAGGCCTCGAGTGCCGGCACCTCCCGGACGATGAGCATCGGCACCTCGAGCGACTGCGCCAGCCGGTCCACCGTGCCCCCCAGCCCGAGGAAGGGCGTCTCGTGGCTGGGCGCCGCCGTCACCACCAACGTGGCCCGCTGCTTCATCGCGAAGTCCTGGAGCGCGGAGGCCGGCTCTCCGGTCAGCAGCGTGCGCTGGACCTGGGTGCCCTGCTTCTGCAGCCGCTTCGCCTCGTCTCCCAGCGCGGCCTCGGCGGCCTCCAGCAGCGGCTTGCCGAACGCCCGCACCGAGTCCGGCAACAGCACATGGACGAGCCACAGCGGCTGGCCCTCCTTCCGGGCGAGCAGGGCCGCGGCATCACAGGCCGCCTGGGCGGCCTCGGAGAAGTTGGTGGCGCAGACGATGGGCATGGTGCCTCCGCATGGAACTTCTACTCTTCTGTTCACACCGCGTGCCAGGCTCCTAACGCGCGGGCACCCGGAGCACCTGTTCCGCCTTCACCTCGTGCACGAGCGGCTCGCCGCGCTCGAAGGCCTGAACGCTCGCCAGGGTGGTCTCGGCGATGTTGCCCAGCGCCTCGCGCGTGAGGAAGGCCTGGTGCGAGGTGACGAGCACGTTGGGGAAGGTGAGCAGCCGCGCCAGCACATCGTCCTGCAGCACCTTGCCGCTCAAGTCCTGGAAGAAGATCCCTTCCTCCTCCTCGTAGACATCCAGCCCCGCCGCGCCGATGTGCCCGTGCTTGAGCGCGTCGATGAGCGCCCGGCTGTCGATGAGCGCGCCACGGCCGGTGTTGATGATCATCACCCCGGGCTTCATCTTCTCCAGCGCTCCGGCATCCACCAGGTGATGGGTGCCGGGCGCCAGCGGCACGTGCAGGGTGATGATGTCCGCCTCGCGGTAGAGCGTCTCGAGCGTCACGTAGCGCGCCCCCAGCTCGCGCTCCAGCGCGGCATCCGGCGCGGCGTCGAAGCACAACAGCCGGCACCCGAAGCCATGGAAGATGCGCGCCGCCGCCCGGCCGATGCGCCCCGTGCCCACCACGCCCACCGTCTTGCCGTGCAGATCGAAGCCCACCAGCCCATCCAGCGAGAAGTTCCAGTCGCGCACCCGCGCATAGGCCTGGTGGATGCGGCGGTTGAGCGCCAGCACCAGCGCCACCGCGTGCTCGGCCACCGCGTAGGGCGAGTACTCGGGGACGCGGACCACCTTGAAGCCCAGCCGGCCCGCGGCCACGAGATCCACGTGGTTGTAGCCCGCCGAGCGCAGCGCCACCAACCGCGTGCCCCCGGCGTACAGCGCCTCCAGCGTGGCCGCGTCCAGCTTGTCATTGACGAACGAGCACACGCCCATGAAGCCCTGGGCCAGCTGCGCCGTCTGCGCCGTGAGCCGCGGCTCGAAGAAGACGAGGGAGTGTCCGTGGCGGGCGTTGGCCGCCTCCAGGGCCTCCCGGTCGAATCGGTGTGTGTCGAAGACGGCCAGCCGCATGTTCGCTCCCGCTCTCAAGGTGGGGATGCGCCCGGAGCCCATCACCCTTCGTTGCAAGGCGCGCTCCCATGGTTGACGGGCGTCCGAGCGTGAAAATCCTGCGTGAGGCGGGGCTCTCCCGCGAAATTTGCGCCGCGCTATCGAGAATCCGCGGGCCTGGACGGGAGGCTCCCAAGCCCCATCGAGAAAGCGGGCGAGCGTCTTCCATGGGCCGCTTTATCTTCAATAGAGGCGCGGAGGTGTCCCCATGTTTCGCTGTCCATCCTGTGGTGCTTTCAATCGTGTGCCCCAGCCTGCTCCAGCGGGGACTCCCTCTTGTGGCCGCTGTCAGGGCGTACTGGATGTGTCGGGCAAGCCGCAGGAGGTGAACGGAGAGGCGCTCGCGCGGGCTGTCGCCTCATCCCCGGTGCCCGTGCTGGTGGATCTCTGGGCGCCCTGGTGCGCGCCGTGCCGGGCCGCCACACCCGTGGTGGAGGCCGTGGGGAAGGCCCAGGCGGGCCGGCTCCTCGTGCTCAAGCTGAACACGGATGAGCACCCGCAGGCGGCCTCGGCGCTGGGCGTGCGAGGCATCCCCACCTTCGTCGTCTACGCCCAGGGCCGCGAGGTGGCGCGGCGCAGCGGGCTCATGCCCCGAGCGGAGATGGAGCGCTGGGTGATGGAGGCCCAGGGAGGTTCAGCGGGCATGCGCACGTAGAGCAGGAGCGTTGGAAGGCTGGGGCCGAGGAAGGAGCCGAACCATGGACGACAGCGTCGCGCTGCTCACGGACCTGTACGAGTTCGCGATGGTAGACACCTACCTCGACGAGAACCTGCACGACGAGGCGGTGTTCAGCCTCTTCGTCCGCCGCCTCCCGGCGCGCCGCAACTTCCTGCTCGCCTGCGGCCTGGAGGACGTGCTGCGCTACCTGGAGACGCTGCGCTTCACGCCCGAGCAGCTCGACTACCTGGCCTCGCTCGACCGCTTCTCGGATCGGCTGCTGCGCTACCTCGAGCGCTTCCACTTCTCTGGAGAGGTCTGCGCGGTGCCCGAGGGGACTCCCATCTTCGGTGAGGAGCCCATCCTGGAGGTGGTGGCGCCGCTGCCCGAGGCGCAGCTCGTGGAGACGTACCTCCTCAACCAGATCCACCTGCAGACGCTGGCGGCCTCCAAGGCCGCGCGGGTGGTGGAGGCCGCGGGGGGCCGGCCGGTGATGGAGTTCGGCCTGCGTCGCATGCATGGCTCGGATGCGGGGGTGAAGGTGGCGCGTGCGGCCTTCATCGCCGGCATCGACTGGACTTCCAACGTGCTGGCCGGGCAGCGCTACGGCGTGCCGGTGGCGGGCACCATGGCGCACAGCTTCGTACAGGCGCATGACGACGAGCTGGAGGCCTTCCGGGCCTTCGTCCGCTGCTTCCCCGAGACCACCCTGCTGGTGGACACCTACGACACGCTGCGCGGCGTGCAGCACGTCATCCGCCTGGCCCGCGAGCTGGGTGACGGCTTCCATGTGCGCGCCATCCGGCTGGACTCGGGAGATCTGCTGGCGCTGTCACGCGCGGCGCGGCAGATGCTGGACGATGCGGGGCTGCAGCGCCTGAAGATCATCGGCAGCGGCAACCTGGATGAGGACTCCATGGCGCGGCTGCTCTCGCAGCAGGCCCCCATCGACGGGTTCGGCGTGGGGACCGCCCTGGGGGTGTCCTCGGACGCGCCCTGCCTGGACATGGTCTACAAGCTGGTCGCCTACGGGGGGAAGGATCGCATCAAGCTGTCCGCCTCCAAGGTGCTCTTCCCTGGGCGCAAGCAGGTGTTCCGCATGGAGGAGGAAGAGGTGGCTCGCCGGGACGTGCTCGCCCGCCATGGGGAGCAGCGGCCGGGCCGGCCCCTGCTGCGCCCGGTGATGCGCGCTGGGAAGCGGGTGGAGGGAACGTCGCCCTCGCTGGCGGAGATCCGCGAGTACTCCCGGCGCGAGCTGAAGCGGCTGCCTCCCGCGCTGCGGGGCCTGGAGCCCGTCACCCCTCCCTACCGCGTGGAGGCGAGTCCGGTGCTGGCCTGGACGCGCGAGCAGCTGACGGAGGCGTGGGAGGCGAGCCCATGAACGCGAGACGAGGAGGGCTGGAGATGCGGTTCCGAGATCGAGAAGAGGCGGGGCGGCTGCTGGCGGAGCGGCTGCGGGAGCACGTGGGAGAGACTCCGGTGGTGCTCGCGCTGCCCCGCGGTGGCGTGGCCGTGGGGTACGAGGTCGCCCGAGCGCTGGATGTCCCGCTGGACGTGATGATGGTGCGCAAGCTCGGCGTGCCGTGGCACCCGGAGCTGGGCATGGGCGCGCTCGCGGAGGGCGGCGCCCTGTACCTCAACCGGGAGGTGCTGGGCTCGGTGGACCTCACCGCCGAGGAGATCGCCAACGTGATCGCCGAGGAGACTCGGGAGCTCGAGCGGCGCGTTCAGCGCTACCGCGGAGGCCGGCCTCTCCAGGACCTGAGGGGACGCACGGTCATCCTCGTGGACGATGGGCTGGCCACCGGAGGCACGGCGCGTGCGGCGGTGGGAGCGCTCCGGGGCCTCGGAGCGCGGAGCGTCATCCTGGCGGTGCCGGTGGCAGCCTCCCAGACGGCGGAGGCGCTCCGCCAGGAAGTGGACAAGCTCGTCTGTGTCCAGGAGCCGAGCGACCTGTGGGCCATTGGCACCTGGTATGAGGACTTCCACCAGATGAGCGATGAAGAGGTGCTCGTGCTGCTGGATCAGGCCCACCGCCACCTGGGAGCGAGCCCGGCGAGCCCGTGACAAAGCGGACCTCCGCGTGCGACCCCCATCTCACGCGGAGGCCCGCCCCCACGAAACTCATGCGCCGCCCCCGGCGCCTCTTCAGCAACCCGCGTGCCGAGACCTCTCTCCCTGAGAAGACGCGCCCAGGCCCGCAAGAACTGCGTCACGGTCGGCCGCTCAACGCAAAGCATGCGGGGGCGTGAAGGCATGGCCTCACCGGAGGTTTCTGGAATGAAACCTGCTCCAAGCGAGCACTCTCAATGGAGGTTTCTGGCACGTGAGGGACTGGAGAGAGCGGTACGCGGACAAGGTGGTGACGGCGGACGAGGCCATCCGGGGGATTCCTCCGGGGCGGCGTATCCTCATCGGCTCGGGGGCGGCGGAGCCCGTCTCGCTGGTGAAGGCGATGGTGGAGAAGGGCCCCCACCTGGCCGACAACGAGGTGGTGCACCTGCTGACGCTGGGGCCCGCGCCCTACGTGGAGCCAGAGCACGCCGAGCGCTTCCGGCATATCGCCTTCTTCATCGGCGCCAACGTGCGCAGCGCGGTGCAAGAGGGCCGAGCGGACTTCATGCCGGTGTTCCTCTCGGAGATCCCTGAGCTGATCCGCACTCGGCGAGTCCGTATCGACGTGGCGCTGATCCAGGTGAGCCCGCCGGATGCACATGGCTACGTCAGCCTCGGCGTGTCCGTGGACATCGTCCGCAGCGCGGTGGAGTCGGCCACGCTGGTCATCGCCGAGATCAACCCGCGCATGCCGCGTACGCACGGGGACTCCTTCTTCCAAGTGAGCCGCATCCACAAGCTGGTGCCCGTGGACGCGCCGCTGCTGGAGCACCAGGCCGAGCCGCTGGATGAGGTGGCCAAGCAGATCGGCCAGCACATCGCCCGGCTCATCCCCGACGGGGCCACGCTGCAGACAGGCATCGGGAAGATCCCGGATGCGGTGCTGGCGCAGCTCGGCGATCACAATGACCTGGGCGTGCACACGGAGATGTTCTCCGACGGGGTGATGCGGCTGGTGGAGGCGGGCGTCATCACGGGGCGGCGGAAGACGCTGCTGCCGGGCAAGGTGGTGACGTCCTTCATCATGGGCAGCCAGCAGCTCTACGAGTGGGCGCACGAGAACCCTGCCATCGAGATGCGCCCGAGCGACTTCACGAATGATCCCGGCAACATCGCGCGCAATGACCGGATGATCGCCATCAACGGCGCGCTGGCGGTGGACCTCACGGGGCAGGTGGCGTCGGACACTTTGGGAGGCCACTTCTTCTCCGGCATCGGCGGACAAGTGGACTTCATCCGAGGAGCGCGGCGCAGCCGGGGGGGCAAGCCCATCATCGCCCTGCCCTCCACGGCGAAGGGGGGCAAGGTGAGCCGCATCCAGGCCTCGCTGGAGCCGGGCACGGGGGTCGTCACCAGCCGCGGCGACGTGCACTACGTGGTGACGGAGTACGGAGTGGCGGACCTGTGGGGGAAGAACATCCGCGAGCGAGCGCTGGCCCTGATCAACATTGCTCACCCGGACTTCCGCGCCGACCTGCTGTCGGCGGCGAAGGGGCGGCGCTTCGTGCTGCCGGATCAGGTGGTGCCCCGGGCGCGCTACCCGTGGACGGAGGAGCAGCGGGAGCGGACGCTCTCCGGAGCGGAGCTGCTCATCCGCCCGGCGCGCATCACGGATGAGCGGGCCCTGCAGGAGCTGATGTACTGCCTGACCGACGAGAGCTGCTACCGGCGGTTCCTGACGTACAAGAAGACGCACCCGCACGAGGAGATGCAGGACCTGGTGGACCAGGACTACGAGCAGAACATGGCGCTGGTGGCCTGCGTGCCGGGCACGGAGGAGATCATCGGCGTGGTGCGCTACGACGTGGAGCCCGCCACGCGGCTGGCGGACGTGGCCTTCGTGGTGCGCGACGACTGGCAGGGCAAGGGCGTGGGGACGCTGCTGATGCGACGGATCCGCGAGGCAGCCGTGGCGCGCGGCATCCCCGGCTTCCAGGCGGACGTGCTGGTGACGAACAAGCCCATGCTGGACGTGTTCCACGAGAGCGGGCTCAGCGTGCGCGCCACCCTGGAGGGTGGCACGTACCACCTGGAGATGCTCTTCCCCGAAGCCCACCCCAGTCCCGTGAACGCTTACTGCTACTCTTCCTCTTAGCTTTACTCATGCATCATCTCCTTCAGGCAGAATGCGGAAACACTTTACTGCTCAGCGCCCAAAGCCGCCCAGGGCCGTGCGGCTGAAGCTGGCGGCGCCCTGGCTCACGCGCACGGCGGACTGGCTGAAGACCTGGAAGGCCTGGCGGATCTCCTTGTCACTCTGGCCCGGAGTGAGGATCCACTTGTCCTCGATGCCCATGTCCCGGAACACCTTGCGGAAGTCCGTGCTGCCGTCGCTGATGCCCATCGCGGCGACGATGTGATTCTCGGCCCGCTGTAGGTCCTTCACCAGCGCCGCCACATCCTTGGCCCGGGAGTTCTGTGAGTGGCAGTCGCCTCCATCGGTGATGATCAAGGTGACGGTGCGAGCGGACACGCCGTTGCGAGTGAACTCCTGGGCCTTGGCCAGCACGGTGCCCAGCAGCACCACGGTCTGGTCATACAGCGGCGTGCCCAGGCTGGGGTTGTAGTTCTTGTCATGCATGCGCACGACGTCCTCGATCGGCCGGTATGGGTTGAGGACGAACCCGTTGAGGTAGCGGGTGTGGAACAAGACGGTGTCGCGCTGCTTGCTGTTCAGCAGCGAGTCCAGGACCTGGTTGTGCCCGTCGCACACCAGCTGGGCGTTGTTGGCGTGCTGAATGCTGCCGGAGTCATCCGGCATGACGGTGACGAGGACGACCTCGCTGGCCTGGACGTCGTCCACGCTGACGCCGAGCCCCGCTTGTATCTGCGCGCCCAGGTCCACGACGGTGAGCGCCTGGAGGCTGGCGGGGCTGAGGACGCCCTCGGCGTGGGCGCTCTGGAAGAGCTGCGAGACCTGGGTGCCGCTATTGCTAGTGCTCATGGAAGGGTTCCTTTCTTCGTGTGGGTTCTCGCGACTCAGCTGATGCGCAGGTCCGGCCAGCTCGCCAGTGGATCCGTGGACTTCACCAGGTGCATGCCGGCGTCAGCGAAGCGCTTGAGCGCGGCCTCGGCCTGCGGGGTGAAGTCGGCGGCGAAGCCTCCCTTGCCATCCGGCACGGTCACGGCGGACATGCAGTCGGTGAGCAGGTACACCTTCCGGGCGAGCGCGGCGTCCTGGGCGACGATCTCGCTCAGCAGGTCATCGATGGAGCTCTTCACGCAGTGGCTGGCGGCCTGGCCGGCGATGACGACGGCATCCGCCGTGAGCAGCGTCTTGAGGAACTGGGTGTTGCGCTGGGCCAGGGGCTGCCCGTCGTGGCGGCTGAGCACCTCGGGGCGCAGCACCGAGTAGTTCTCCGTGAGCGGGTTGCCGCCCTTCACCTCGCACCAGGACTGGGCGCCTCGGGCGAACGCGTGGAAGAGCCGGGCCTCCTGCACCACGCCCACCAGCGCGTGCCCGTCCCCGCCGAGCAGGCAGTGCGGCGGCCACAGGTAGAGCGTGTACTTGCCAGCCCGCTCCAGCTCCTCGCAGTAGTACTTCACCTGCTTGAGCAGCCAGGGGTAGTTGCCTCCGCACAGCCACTTCGCCACTGCGGGGTTGGGGCGCACATGGCCGCGTTCGATCTGCTCGCGCGTCACCTCGCGGTAGGGCGTGAGCGGCTGGTCGTTCTGATCCACCCAGAAGGACGGGGAGAAGATCTGGTACGCGAAGTGGGTATCGAGCGTCGTGGTGACATTCGTGAGGGCGCCGAGGTTGCGGTACATGAACTCGGCGATGCGGCGGCTGTCCTCGATGGCGCCCTTGCCGCTGCGGCCGGCGACGTAGAGCGAGCCCTCGGGGAAGCAGAAGTCCTTCTGCACGTCGATGAGCAGCAGGTGCAGGTTGAACTTGTCCGTGGCGGAGGGCGTGAGGTTGTTGGCGGCGCTCCACGTGGCGGCCTCCGTCTGGAGCTTCCCCGCGTCGGGGCCGTAGCCGTAGGAGCCCGCGTTGCTGGGCCGGTAGAACGACGGAAGCGGCAGCTCCTTCACCTGGGTCTTCATCGCCTTCTCCTCTCCTTGGGGGGGCCTCCTTGGCTCCACCCTTTGTGTTTCTACGACACCAACATAGTGTCCAACTAACACTATGTCAAGCAGACCTGCTCCTTTCGGAGGGTCACACCCCGGCCTACCCCATGCGCAGGCCGGTGATGTCCTGGCGGCGGACGACAGTGAGTCCGTTGCGGGTCATGAGGAGCCGGCAGTCGGCATCCACGAAGGGCTCGGCATCGGGGAACTCACGAATGGCCTCGAGCCGTCCCTGCCGCAGCTCCACGCGGGTGAGCCCGGTGTCCGTGCCCGCGAAGAGCACGTCCCCCACGGCGCACTTGCCGCGCAGCGAGCCGAGCCACGAGCCATCTCCCGCCTCGGCATGGGCGCTGGCGCGAACCGTGCCGTCCGCGCCGACCACGACGCAGTGGTGCACGGTGCGCCCGTTGCTCTCTTCCGCGAGGAAGAGCCAGGCATTCTGTCCCTCGAAGAGACACTCCACGTCGACGAGCCTTCCCGCGGGCCATGGCAGCGCCAGGCCATCCTTGATGCCAGAGCGCTCGGCATCGAAGACGAAGGCGCCACGCAGGTTGCCCGCGCGATGGAAGCCGAGCCCGAACCGAGGCCCCACGAAGAGCCGTGTCTGGCCTTGCAGCACGTCACCGATTCGCTCGGGGCCAAAGGCTCCATCCCGCCACAGCCCGCCCGCGTGAGCCCAGTAACGGTGACGCGCGTTGACGGCGAAGGCCGGGCGGCCCTCCGGGGCATCCACCCCGAGCCTCTCGGGCGGCCGGCCCGTTGAGAGCACCGCCAGCTCTCCGCCACGGCCCACCAGCGTCACACCTCCTTGAATGGCCCACTGGAGCGACGGATCCAGCGCGCCGTGCAGCACGGGATGTCCGTCCTCGCGGCGGTAAGCGCCGTCCTCGTGGTAGAGCCAGCGCAGCACGCCCTCCTCGGCGCACGCGTGAACGAGCACGCCTCGCGTGGAGAACAACCGGGTCGCGGACACCTGACCGCGCACGGAGGTGACGGGCGTCGCGCTGGCGGCGGCGTGGGGGCTGCACGTCGGGCACGCGAGCCGAGAATGCTCCACTCCGCACGAGGGACACACCGTGAAGCGCAGCGCGTCCAGCAGCCGGGTGGGAAAGGGGCCGCGCGCATCCTCGACGAAGATGCGGTGGAGCTGGTGCAGCACCTCGTCCGGGAGCGTGGCCAGCGGGAGCGCGGGCTTCGGGTACTGCACGTCCGGGTGGAAGACGGTGAGGCGCTGGTGGACACGAGCCGCGGGCGTGGCTCGCGGCGCGGGCGCCTGAGGCCGGTGGACGCCGCCGTAGGGCCCCACGCACAGCAGGCTCTGCATCAACGCCACGGAGAAGGCATACCAGTCGCTGTCCGCGGAAGCCGGGCGGCCGGGGTTCAGCGAGGCGGCCGTCGTGCCCGTGAGGCGCAACGGATCCAGGAACCGCTCGGTGAAGACGGCGGAGAGGAACGAGCCGAACTGGAAGCTGTCCGCGTCGATGAGGTACGCATCCGCTCCCACCACGAGGACGTTGAGATCGTTGAAGTCTCCCACCACCGCGCCCGAACCATGGACGGCCTCCAGCGTGTGGTGCAGCCCTCGGAGGACGTCGACGACGCGCGCAGAGGTGGCTCCGGCTCGGCGAAAAGTGGGGTCGCTGAAGCGGCGCAGGGGCTCGACGCTGTCCAGCTTGCGCATGGCGTAGCCCAGCACGGTGCGTCCGCGCCGATCCGTGGCCAGCGTCTGCGGCACGATGACCCGGGCCGGCATCACCTTCGGGAAGGCCGGGAGCTTGCGCTGGTGCTCGTCCAGACGCGAGCGGGCCGCGGCCTGCTCCTCGGGCAGCCCCTGGTAGTCCGGATGCTCGGGTGGCTTGAAGACCTTGAGGGCGCGCCCATCGCCCAGATCGAACACGTCCGCCTCGCCGCCCTTGCCGAGCGCACGCGTCGGATCCAACCGCACCTTCTTTCCCTCGAGATAGACCTCCATGGCGTCAGGCCCTCCCCATGCGGCGGCGCAGGACGATGAGCGTGGTGTCGTCAGCGAGCAGGCTCGGCGTGCGCACCAGGCGGTGCGCGGTGAAGTCAGCGCGCACGGACTCGCGCCCCAGCAACGCGAGCCTGCGCCGGAGCGCATCCGGGTTCTGGAAGTAGCGCTCGTCCGTCCAGTACTGCGAGAGCGGACCCACGGGCTCATCCCGCTCGGGCACGCGAGCCTCGGAGAGCTTCGCGAGGTCCGCCGCTCCATCCGTGCCGAGCATCAACGCCATCACCTCGTCCGTAGGCACGAGCGCCTGCCGCTCCAGGGGAACAGCGCCTGGGGCCAACAGCCCATAGGCCAGGTACGGGGGAGCGTTGTTGGGAAACGGCCCCAGCGAACGCACCTCCCCATTGAGCGCCCAGAGCCCATCCCCCGCGGAGAAGACGAGCGTGTGCCGGGGAGTGATGACCGCGCCAACCACGGTGAAGAGCAGGTGCTCGCCCACGAGCGAACCACCGAGCTGCTCGGTGAGGCTGGTCAGGAACTTCAGCACCCGGGCGCGCACGGCCTCGAGGAACTCGGGGGCCTCCACGGAGACACCCTCGCCCGCCACCGCGAGCACGGCCTGGGCCACGCACCGCGCGCCGAGCTGCGCCCCCACCTCGCTGTGCGCTCCGCTGCCGCACCCATCCGCCACCACGGCCGAGAGCACCTCCCCCTGCGCGAGCAGGCTGAGCGCATCCTGGTTGTTGCGCCCCGCTCGGGCATGCTCACGACCGATGATGGAGGCAGCGGCGATGTCGAATGGAGGAAGCATGGGCACACCTCTCCCGGGCCCGGCGAAGGGCCACGGTGAAACGGGTGGGGAACGGGCTACAGCTCGAAGTTGAAGCCAGCCTTCTCGAGCTGCTTGTACTTCTTGTGATCGAACCGGTAGAGGCGCGCGGCGCGGTGCGAGACGTCCTGCTCCACCTCGTCGAGCTCCTCCAGCAGATCCATGGAGAGGATCTTCTTGCGGAAGTTCCGCTTGTCGAGCTCGCGCTCCAGGATGATCTCGTAGAGCCGCTGGAGCTGGGTGAGGGTGAACTTGGGTGGAAGCAGCTCGAAGCCGATGGGCTGGTAGCGCACCTTGCCCTTGAGCCGCTGCAGCGCCGTGCCGAGGATGTCCGCGTGGTCGAACGCCAGCTTCGGCGCGTCCCACACCGAGAACCATGCCGCCTCACGCGCGTCCGTCGAGGCATGGACCCGGTGGTCGCTCAGCTTCACCAGGGCGAAGTACGCCACGGTGACGACTCGGCCACGCGGGTCCCGCCCCGGCTCGCCGAAGGTGTAGAGCTGCTCCAGGTGGCTGGGGCGGATCCCGGCCTCCTCCTCCAGCTCCCGGCGCGCCGCCGCGTCCAGGGACTCCTCCATCCGGACGAAGCCGCCGGGCAGCGCCCACTTCCCCTGGAAGGGCTCCAGCCCACGCTTGATGAGGAGCACCTTCAGGTCCTCCTCGTCCATCCCGAACACCACGCAGTCCACCGTCACGGCGGGCCGTGGGTACTCGTAGGTGTAGCTCACGCTCGCTCTCCTTCGTGCCCTGTCCATATCCAACATAGTGTCTGATAGACACTAAGTCAAGGGATCCGGCATGGAGCGGGCAGCCCCGCGGCTGGAAGCTCGGGCAGGGCTTCTACGGGAGCGGGCGGAGGCTCAGGCCATCACCAGGCTCGACAGGCGGTGCCAGTCGACGAGCTGCACGCGCTCCTCGGCCAGCTCGAACTCCACCGAGCGGCGCAGGCCGATGACGTCCCCGGCGATCTGGAACGGCACCTCGCGGTCGAAGTCCATGCGCACGCGCTCCACGAGGAAGTCGTGCATGTTGGGCATGGGGTGCTCGCCGCGCCACAGCTTGAACATGTTGCGCGTGGCCTCCATCACCCCCGCGCCGTAGACGCGCACCGAGAGCCGGTGGGGCATGGCCTGCGCGAAGGGGAAGGCCTTGAAGCCGAAGCCCCACTCGGGCGTGGTGGCGGCGCCGGCCACGCCAAAGGGGCCTCGGTAGAGCAGCTCGCCCGTGTCGCCGTGAGGCAAGGGGCGGATGGCGCGGTTCGCATCCACCGTGAGGACTGGCGCCCCGAGGTTGTAGACGGAGACCTGGGCCTTGCTCGAGCTGAACAGGTGGCGGGGGATGGTGCGGGTGAACATGGCCCCGAGGTAGCCCCGCAGGCCTGCCTGGGCACCGCGCAGCGGGCCCGAGGCGGCGAGCTGGTTCTTGAAGTCCTGGATCATCTCCGCGTCCCAGCCGGTGCCCGCGAAGGGCGCTACATGGCCATCGACTCGGACGAGGCCGAAGGGGCGCAGGGGAGGCAGGCGCTCGCCGTAGGCCGCGAGCTGCTTGAGGGCCACGGCGGGCCGAGGCGCGCCGGTGACACGCGCCCACGCATTGCCCGTGCCCATGGGCAGGACGCCGATGGCCGGCAGCGCCAGGCCTTGCGCACGCAGCTCGTTGAGCAGTCCGGTGATGGTGCCGTCGCCGCCCCCCGCGAGCAGGAGCGCGGGAGGGTTGGGCCGCAGTTGCTGGTCGATCCAGGCGCGGGCCTCCTCCACCGAGCGGGTGAGGGCCACGCGAGCCCGGGGGAGAAAGCGCTGCACGAGGCCCTCCATGACTTCGGAGCCTCGGCGTGCGCGCAGGTTGACGAGGACGGCGATGTTCATATGGGCTGAGGACTCTCCTCACGTCATGTCATGGCACTGTCACGACAGGCGGGATGGGATGGGACATTCCACAGTGCCCAAAATGGCGACGGCGCCCTGTGGCGCACTTCGTCAGAAGTCGGTACCTCGGCGAGCGAGCGTGGTGCCAGGCCGTCGCCCGCCTGAAGAGGAGGAACAGCGGGAGTCTCGAACCGTGGACTCGGCAGTCCGAGCTCCCAGAGAGTAGGTGCCCGGCTCATCCGCCGTCAGAGGTTGGCTCCCGTCGCGACGCACGTTACCCAGCAGGTCAGGGAACGCCAGTCAACCCCTGGAAAAGACGAGGCTTCCGAGCCTTGGAGGGAGACGGGTTGTAGGGGGGCTGGAGCGGCTGGTATCTCGGAGCCCTCGGTCCGGTAGTCGACGGAACGCTCCCTGCAATCAAGCTCCTCGATGATCCCCACCAAACTCCTGTTCCTCTCCCCCGTAGTCCTCCTCACCGCCTGCATCAGCCTCCCGGACGTGGAGGCGCCTCAGGGTCCTCCCGATGGGTCGCCCGATTCAGGCACGCCTCCCAGCGTGACCCTGACCCTGGCGGCACCCGGTGGAACGACCTACACCAACGGCACCGTCAGTGTTCAGCTCCAACTGCAGGGAGACACGCCAGAGCAGGTGGAACTGCTGGTGGATGACCAACCACTCACCACGCTGCAAGTCCCCTATACCTTTACCTGGGACACAACCTCGGTAGCAGAGGGTTCGCATCGGCTCGCTGCGCGGGCTCGCATTGGAGACAAGACCTTCGCCAGCGAAGTGCGCGAGGTGGTGGTGGACCGAACTCCACCGCAAGTGGTGTCGCGCACACCAACGCCGGGAGCCCAGGATGTCTGGGTGCACCAACCCATCCAGGCGACGTTCTCGGAGCCGCTGAAGGCCAGCACCCTGACAGACGACTCCGTGAGCCTGGTAGTGAGTGGGAACATAGTGGATACGACTCGCTCCATCTCTGCAGATGGCAAGTCTCTAACGGTCATCCCGTCCTCGCCCATCCAGGCTCCCTGCAGCGTGCAACTCACCCTGAGTTCGGCAGTGACCGACATCGCTGGCAACAGTCTGAGCCCTCCCACCAGCACCTGGATCTGGAGTCATCCCATTTCTCTATCGCTCGGCGCACTCTTCGCTGCAGGAGATGTAGGTGGGAGGTCAACTCCTGCCTCAGCACCACACATGCGCCTCGACCCCAATGGGTTGCCATATGTGGCTTGGCTCGAAGAGGTGGACCCAGTCTCTCCCTTCTACAACATCTACGTGAGGCATTGGACAGGTAACTCTTGGGAACCCATCGGGGATGCTCTTGACCCGGACCCACTACGCTTGGGCGGCAATCCAGACCCTGTAGATCAAGTCATCCAGATAGACTCTTCCGGAGTCCCGCTCGTGGCTTGGATACATTATGACCTCAACTACGCCAATATTCATGTCAGCCGCTGGCACAGCAACCAATGGCACCCTGTCGGCTCACCAATAGTCCCAGTCGTTTCAAGCAACAACTATCCCCCTGCGTTCCCTTCCTTCCGCCTCGATAAGACCGACACTCCGTTGATTTCGTGGGTGCAAGAAGGAGTCGATTCCTTCCTATACCTTAACATCGTCAAATGGACAGGGCAGGACTGGGGACTGTTGGGAGACCCTCAGCGAATCTACGGCATATTGCCCTTCAACATCTTCTCTCAGAACGCCAAAACATCTCTCGCCATCGATCGTTCTGGTGCTCCTGTTATTGCGTGGCCCAATCGTGCTCAGGCGTCTTCCCCACCGGAACCGCACGGCATCCTGGTACGCCGTTGGAATGGCTCCCAATGGGAATCCCTAGGCCAAGCCATCACGGCACGCCCGGAGAACTATGATCACTTTCCGAGAGATCCCTATCTCCTCCTTGATGCTTCGGGGCGCCTGACCCTGGCTTGGAGCGAAAGCGACGGCACCACCTATAACGTCCATGTCTATCGGTGGAATGAGAGTTTCTCAGAATGGGAGCCGATGGGCACGCTGTTGAGCGCAAACCCTGGCTCCTCACCTGCCACAAACCCCAAGCTGGATATGGATGGCGCAGGCAACATGTTCGTCACCTGGGAAGAGTCCAATCCGAATACTGGCGCCTATGAGCAGCACCTCCGACGGTGGAATGGCACTGCCTGGGAAAGCATCGGAACTCCCATCATCAAGCCTGGTACAGATGATCGCTCTTTTGCTGTGGATGCTAATGGTAACTTCTACTTCGCGTGGGCATCCGGCGACATTCTCGTCCACCGCTACAACAAATGACCACACGCTGGGCCTTATAATCCTGTGACTCCGGCACTCACTCCGCCCGACCCATTTAGAGAATCAACATGAAGAAGGTATTGATTATCGTTTCGTATATCTTGGCCAGTACTGGATACGCGGCGCCGCGGCGGATGGTGGTGGCCAGCGGCGAGTGCAAGGACGCCGAGCTCAGCAGTCAGGCCCGCGCATTCCACGAAGCCCTCAAGGCCCGGCAGGACCAGGATGTCATGAGCCCGGCCTCCTTCACCGAGCGCGTCTTCCCCGCTCCCTCCGGCAGCTTCGAGGACCTTCAGCGTCAGCTCGATGCCGCCCAGGACCAGTTCTATGAGGCCCGCTACGCCAAGGCCGAGCAGGCCATTGATGACGCGCTCAAGGAGATCTCCCGCCTGCCCGTCGGGGATGCCCGCTGGCAGCTCTTCGCCAATGCCCAGCTCCTCCATGCCCTCAACTACCGCTCCATGGGCAAGGTGAAGGAGAGCGATACCGCCTTCCGCAACGTCCTGCGCCTCAAGCCCCAGTACAAGCTCGATCCCGCCCAATACGCTCCCTCCATCCGTCAGGCGTTCGAGAAGGTGCGCGGCGAGCTCTCCAAGGCCAAGAAGGTCAAGCTCGCCGTGAAGTCCACCCTCCCCGCCTCCGAGGTCTACCTCGATGGCCTCAAGGCCGGGCAGACCCCCCTCTCCCTCGATGTCCTCGCCGGCACCTACGACATCACCGTCGTGAAGGGCTCCGCCGTCAGCTTCCCGCGCCAGATCCAGGTGCAGGGCGCGGACACTCCCGTCCTCGTCGATCTCGCCTACGAGGGCTCTGTCTCCGCCAGCCCCTTCCCTTGCCTCGCGTCCACCGACAAGTCCGATGAACGCACCCTCAGCTATGCCGTCCGCCTGGGTGGCACGCTCGGCGTCGAGGAGATCATCGTCGTGCGCCTCGAGACTCCCAGCAGCGGGCCCAAGTGGTTCGCCGCCACCGTCCTCAACGTCGAAGGCGGTCAGAAGGTTCGCGAGGGCGGCTTCAAGACCCAGGGGCTGGATGCTCCTCCGAAGGCCCTCGCCGCCCTCGTGGACTTCGTCACCACCGGCAAGGAGCAGCCCAACCTCGTCGTTCCCAACACCAATGGCAAGGCTCCCTGGTCCCAGCAGCCGGCGGCTGGCGCTCCCGTGGCTTCCTCCTCGTCGTCCAGCCCGGACCTCTCCGCTCCAAACCGGCTCTCGGATGGAACGGGCTCGTCTGCCGCGTCCGTTTCACAGTCGCGCTCCGGCTCCACCTCGGGCCTGCGCACGGCCTCCTATGTGGCGCTGGGCGCCGGTGGGGCCGCCCTCGCTGGCGCGGGCGTCGTGCGGCTCATGGCCCAGAAGGATCTCAATGCCCTCAACAAGCGGCTCAATGCCAGCGGGCGAATCGACGCGGGCGATCAGGAGGCCCTCCAGCTCCGCGACTCGCTCGCCTCCAAGGGCAACCTCCTCACCGGGCTCCTGGTCAGCTCCGGGGCCCTGCTCACCACGGGCGCCGTGCTCTACTTCGTGTCGCCCTCGCACACCCCGCCTCCCATGAGCGTGGGCGTCTCGGCGGGCCCTGGCGGGGCTTCGGCTTCCCTCTCCGGCTCATTCTGAGCCCGGCGGCTGTCTCTCCCTCTTCCCTCCTGAAGAGAGGGGGAGTCCTGGACGCTCGCGCTCGCGGTCGGCGTAGAGTGCGCGCCCATGCGTTTCCTGCTCGCCCTGCTGCTGGCCACCAGCGCCTCCGCCGCTGCCCCCCGCACCTTCCGCGTCGACTACTTCCACACCGGTAACGCCACCGAGGAGCGCTTCAGCCTCGACCGGCTCGTCCTCGAGCCCCTGCCCTGGCCCGGCAATCCGTCCCGCCCCATCGACGAGACCAACCTCGGCAAGTACCTCTTCGAGGTCCGAGACCGCGCCACCAACCGCCTCCTCTACTCGCGCGGCTTCGCCTCCATCTACGGCGAGTGGGAGAGCACCGCCGAGGCCAAGGAGGCCCACCGCACCTTCCACGAGTCCCTCCGCTTCCCCGCTCCCGAGAAGCCCGTCCAGGTCCTCCTCAAGAAGCGGGACGCCCAGAACGCGTTCCGGGAGCTCTGGTCCCTCGTCGTCGATCCGCAGGACATGTTCGTCGATCCGTCCAAGCCTCCCTCGCCCGGTCCGCTGCTGCCGCTGCTCAAGAACGGACCACCCGAGGAGAAGGTCGACCTGCTCATCCTCGGCGATGGCTACACCGCCCAGGAGCGCCCCAAGTTCGAGAAGGATGCGCGCCGCCTGGTGGACATCCTCTTCACCGTCTCGCCCTTCAAGGAGCGCAAGGCCGACTTCAACGTCTGGGGCCTGATGCCCGCCGCCGCCGAGTCCGGCATCTCCCGGCCCTCCACCGGCCAGCACCGCCGCTCGCCCGTGGGCGCCACCTATGATGCCTTCGGCAGCGAGCGCTACGTGCTCACCTTCGACAACCGCTCCTTCCGAGACATCGCCTCCTTCGCGCCCTACGAATTCGTGGAGATCCTCGTCAACGGCAACACCTACGGCGGCGGCGGCATCTTCAACCTCTACAGCACCGTGGCCGCCGACAGCCTCTGGTCCCCCTACATCTTCGTCCACGAGTTCGGTCACCACTTCGCCGGGCTCGCCGACGAGTACTACACCTCGGACTCGGCCTACCTGCCCGCCGAGGATCGCCCCGAGCCCTGGGAGCGCAACGTCACCGCGCTCAAGGACCCCACGAACCTCAAGTGGAAGGCGCTCGTCTCGCCCAGCACGCCCCTGCCCACGCCATGGGACAAGGAGGCCTACGAGACCCACGCGCGGGAGGTGCAACAGAAGCGCAAGCAGATCCGCGCCGAGCGCCGCCCCGAGGCCGAGATGGATGCGCTCTTCACCGCGCAGCGAGACTGGGAGGAGAAGTTCCTCGGCTCGCAGAAGTTCGCAAGCCAGGTGGGCGCCTTCGAGGGCGCCATGTACGAGGCCCGCGGCTACTACCGCCCCCAGGTGGACTGCATCATGTTCACGCGAGACCGCTCGCCCTTCTGCTCGGTGTGCCAGCACACCCTGTCCGAGGTCATCGATCTGTACGCGGGAAAACCCGCGAGGCCCGCCGCGCCCACGCCCTGAAAACGGGCCTTGCTGGTTTATCGATGTGACAAGTCCAGGGTGCGCAGCGGTGCCCGTGGACGCCCCTTCCGAGCCGGGTGTAAGGGAGTCAACACCCGATTCAACCCTTGGAGGGGTGTTTCATGTTGATGCGCAGCTGGCTCCAGGCGCTTTGCGCCTTCGTGTGCATTCTGGCGCTCGCGGGATGTGGCGACGAGTGCGTCGATCAATACGACTGTCGAAACAAGAAGGGTCCTCCGCCCGCGGGCAAGGAGTACGTCTGTAACGACAAGCACGCGTGCGAGCTGAAGGACACGCCTTCCCCGGAGCCGACGTGCTCGCCCGAGTGCGCTGGCAGCGAGTTCTGCGACACCAGCTCCGGCACCGGCGTGTGCCGCACCTGCTCGGCGACCCAGGGTTGCTCCGCCACCGCTCCGGTCTGCGACACCGCCGCCAACAACGGCAAGGGCGTCTGCAAGGCCTGCACGGACACGGCGAGCGGCAACGGCACCGACCAGGGTTGCTCCGCCACCGCTCCGGTCTGCGACACCGCGGCCAGCAATGGCGCTGGCGTGTGCAAGGCCTGCGTCGACTCGGCGCAGGGCAATGGCACCGATGTGGGCTGCTCCGCCACCGCTCCAGTCTGTGACACCTCGGGTGGCAATGGCGCCGGCGTGTGCAAGGCCTGCGTCGACTCGGCGCAGGGCAATGGCACTGATGTGGGCTGCTCCGATGCCGCTCCTATCTGCAACCCCTTGGCGGCCAACGGTGCCGGCGCGTGCAGGACCTGCACGGACACCGCCACCGGCAACGGCACCGACCTGGGCTGCTCCGATGCCGCCCCCATCTGCAACACCTCGGCGGCCAGTGGCGCCGGCGCGTGCAGGGCCTGCTCGGACACCGCCACCGGCAACGGCACCGACCTGGGCTGCTCCGCCACCGCTCCCATCTGCAACCTCTCGGCGGCCAACGGCGTTGGCGCGTGCAAGGCCTGCGTGGACTCGGCCACCGGCAGTGGCACGGACGTGGGCTGCTCGGCCACCGTGCCCTTCTGCGATGCCACGGCCAGCAATGGCGCCGGCCTGTGCAAGGCATGCCTCGACTCGGCCACCGGCAGTGGCACCGACCTGGGCTGCTCGGCCACCACTCCCCTGTGTGACGGCACCGCCAGCAACGGCGCGGGCACGTGCAAGGCCTGCATGGACTCGGCCACGGGCAATGGCACGGACGTGGGCTGCTCCGGGACTACGCCTCTGTGCGACACCGCGGCCGCCAGCGGCGCGGGCGTGTGCAAGGTCTGCATGGACTCTGCCGCGTCGGGCAACACGGATCTGGGCTGCTCCGGACCGGCCTCCCTCTGCGATGCGACGGCCAACAGTGGCCTGGGCACCTGCAAGGTCTGTCTGACGAGCAGCAACGAGGGCTGCCCTGGCGCGCAGACGTGCAACGCGACGGGGACGGCCTGTGAAGGCTGCGCGGACAACAGCTCGTGCACCAACGCGTCGACGCCCATCTGCAAGCCGCCGCCTCCCGTGGCCGTCTGCGTCGAGTGCACCGACGACACGCACTGCGGCGCGCTCCGGCCGACCTGCAACACGGCCACCAACTTCTGCGGCTGCACGAGCGATGCGGCCTGCAAGTCCGCCGCGGGCAACACGGACTTCTGCGACACGGCGGCCAATAGTGGCGGCGGCGAGTGCCGGGTCTGTGTCACGAATGCCAACTGCGCCTCGGTGGATGCGTCGAAGCCCTTCTGCGACAACCAGACGGCGTGCATCCAGTGCCGCACCAACGCGGACTGCTCGCTGAGCCAGGTGTGCGACGCCAGCAAGAGCTGCGTGGCCCCGCCGGGCGCGGATCCGGCCGGCACCAGCGCTCAGATCCAGGCGTTCATCGACGCGCCCGTGGGCCCCTTCACCACGCCGATCACCATCGAGAACGCGTTCGTCACGTACATCAAGCCCGTGCTCGGGGATCCCGCGTCCGGGGATGCCACGGGCTTCTTCCTCCAGGCGCAGTACAACGGTCCCGCGATGTTCGTGGATACGGACCCGTCCCAGCTGCAGGTAGGTGACCGCATCACCCTCACCGTCGGCGAGAAGTTCGAGTACGCCAGTGGGAAGGTGCGCGCGGCGCGGAGCATCTCCGGGCTGACCATCGTCGCCCGGGGCTACCCCGTGCAGAACCTGAACACCGCGACGCCGCCGGGCCTCGCCGTGGATGTCTCCAGCGCGACGGACCTGGTGACGGGGGTCGAGGGCTACTTCGGCAAGATCCTCCACCTGACGGGCACCATGTCCGGAACTGTTTTCGGCAGCGGCCAGGGGCACTCCACCCTCAACTTCAAGACCGCTGGCATCACCACGGGGACGCTCCCACGGCTGCGCGTGCCCACGACGTTTGCCACCCAGTATGACTTCGTGGACACCTGCACGTTCACGCTCGACGTGGGCCCGATGTGGAAGAACACCAACACCGCGACCCCGCCCGTGACCAGCGCACAGCCGTCGGCCTACGGCCTCGAGGACTTCTCGGCCCTGAGCTGCCCGGCGCCCAAGCTGATCAACGGCAGCACCCCCACCGCCACGACGCTGAAGCTGGCCTTCGACCGGAACATTGACCCCGCCAGCATCACGAACGCCGCCGCGCAGTTCACCTTCACGGGGGGCCTGACCACTTCGTCGGCTGTCGTCACCGGCAGGGAGGTGCTGCTCACCACCAGCCCCCAGACGACGGGGACCTCGTACACGCTCACGGTGGCCACCTCGGTCAAGGACACCCTCGGGGTTGGGATCGGGACTCCGAACACCCTCACCTTCACGGGCTTCGCGCCGCTGGTGGTTCGGGGCGGCTCCACCACCGTCTCGGGGGCGGGCTTCACGGGGGCGACCAACGTCACCATCGGCGGTACGAGCCAGACGTTCACGGTAGACTCGGATACCCAGCTCACCGTCACCAACCTCTCCGATGCGACGCCGCTGGGCTCCCAGCCCATCGTGGTGACCACTCCGTCCGGTCCGGTCTCCACCGGAAACACGACCGTCATCAACCTCGTCATCAACGAGCTGGACTCGGATCAGGTCGGGACCGATGCCGCGGAGTTCGTGGAGATCTCCACGGGCGTGCCGAACCTGAAGCTGTCCGGCTTCGTCCTGGTCTTCTTCAACGGAACCGATGACAAGTCGTACCTGGCGCTCGACCTCAACGCGACCGCGGATGCCAACGGCCTCATCGTGGCCGGCAACACGGGAGTCAACCCGAACGGTCCCATCATCCCAGGCAACATGCTGCAGAACGGCGAGGATGCCGCCGCCATCTACCAGGGAAGCTCGGCCTCGTTCCCCATCGGGACGCTCGTCACCAACACCGGGCTCATCGATGCCCTCGTCTACGACACGTCGGATCCGGATGATCCGGGGCTCCTGGACACCCTGCTGTTCCCGGCGCCGGATCCTCGCCGGGTCCAGGTGGACGAGAACGTCAACACCAAGGGAACCACTGAGTCGATCCAGCGCTGCGGAACGGCTCGGCGTGATGGCCGGGTGTACAAGGTCGCCGCGCCTTCCGAGGGCCTGCCGAACACCTGCCCGTAGAAGCGCTCCTTGTCGTGAATGACCTGGCGGCGCGGGGACCTCGGTTCCCGCGCCGCTTGCCGCGCTGACGAGCGGCTACTTTGGCGCGGACTCGGACAGGGCTCCGCCGGCCCCTTCCTCGGGGGGAGGCTCCGGCTTGCGCACCAGCTCCACCTCGCGCGCCACCCACTCGCCCTGCGCCACCGTGTAGGCCACTCGCACCTGCACGCCCTGCTCCACCATCCGCCGGCTCACCTGCCGATCCCCTTGCAGGAAGCGGGTGTCGGGCTGGATGCGCACGTCCCGCTCCACGCCTCCGGTGTCTCGGACGAGCAGCTCGTCATTCCCCACCCACTCCACCAAGCCCAGGGTGCTCGCGGCGGGCTGCGCACTCTCGGGGGAGTCCTGATCCGGCGCCGCGCTCGGATCCCCCTCGGCCCGCAAGTCCTTGTGTTGGGCCTGGAGCGCCGGCGGCTCCGGCATCTTCTCGCGCGAGGCAACCAGGTCGCGCAGCAGCTCGGAGCGCGCCTCCCGCGCGTGGCCACTCGGTGGCTTCTCCGAGACCTCGCAGGCCACCCCCAGTCCACACAGCCCCCCCGCGACAGCCAGAATGGCCGTCCATCGATGCCGGCGGTTCATCACTTCCGTCTCCCCCTTTCCTATGCCCCTGGGGCTGCCCCCGGACCTGCCTCTTCAGGCGTGCTCATTCGCCTCCAAAAGATGCGGCCTCACCCAGAGTAGAAAACCGACCGGCGGACGGCTGGCCGCCCTCTCCCACCGAGCGCCAAGTCACAGCGTCCCTGGCGCTCTGCTGCCTGCTCGCTCTGTCCTGGACTCTGGACCTGAGGCCTACCCCCCCGGTCCCTTCCCGAAAGATCCAACCTAGCGGATACTATGGGCAATGATGATGGATCCCACTCCTCCCTCATCCCAAGCCTGGGCCAGCTACGCCTCCTTTCTCTCGGAGCAGTGGCCCCGGCGCACCCAGCGTGCGGGCCTGATTGCCCTGGCGGGTAGTGGGTTCCTGCTAGTTTCCGACCTGTTGAGTATGGAGCTTGGGGCGGTCTCCCCTCCCCACTCCCTGGCGCTGGTGGCCGGAATGCGGCTGCTGGGCCTACTGCTCCCGGCGGGGCTGCTCTGGGTGCTGCGCACATTCCCCGAGTGGAAGACCAGCCCCATCCCCGGCGTGCTGGCCATGGGCTTCTGGCTGGTGCTCAGCCAGGCCACCTTCTACCTGGCGGGGACTCAACACTCGCTGCCGCATACCGCCCTGCTGGTCTGGAGCCTCTTCTTCCTGCCCCTGGTGCTGCCGCTGCACGATCTGGCCCGAGGCCTCTTCTATGCCTTCGTGGTGATGAGCTACGCGGTGCTGGAGCTGGCCATGGACACCGGCGCGCCGCTGGTGTCGCGGCTGCTGGGCATCGTGGGGCTGATCGCCGTGGCCGCGTGCGTCGCGTGGTCGCTGGAGCGGGTGCTGCGCTCGATGCGCCAGCACTTCTTCCTCAAGCAGCGGACGGGCTCGATGGTGCGGACGTTGGAGAGCTCTCATGCCCGGGTGGGCCACGCCGCCGAGACGATCACCCAGCTGGTGGACAAGCTGCGCAAGTCGATGCTGGAGCTGTCCAACGAGTCGAGCCGCGCGCGCATGGAGACCTCCCGCATGGCGCACGTGAACTCGGCGGTGGCCAGCATGGCGCAGGCGGCCTCGGTGCGCGCCTCGGGGGCCGGGATCATCGTCTCGCAGGCCACCGGGCACACCCAGCGCATCGACACCGAGATGGACCGCGTGGAGACCGGCATCAAGGAGATTGGCCTGGCCATGGGCCACACCGAGGCCAGCCTCCACGAGCTGGAGATGCACACGCTGCACATCGTCGAGTTCACGGACACCATCCAGGAGTTCGCCAACCAGACGGATGTGCTGGCGCTCAACGCCGCGATGGAGGCGGCGCGTGCGGGCGAGGCCGGGCGGAGCTTCGCGGTGGTGGCGCGCGAGGTGCGCCGGCTGGCCGAGGCCTCCAAGGGCAGCTCGGTGAAGGTGCAGGAGGTGGCCCATGGCATCCGCTCGCAGCTCGACTCGGCGGTGCAGGGCATGGTCATCATCCGCGACAGCACCCGCCAGTTCGCCACCAGCTTCACGGATGCCCGCAGGACGCTGGAGTCCATCCGGCAGATCGTCACGCAGATCGAAGAGCTGATGCACTTCACGGTGGCGGACGCCAAGGAGCAGGCGGGGGTGACGGAGGCCATCTCGGCGGGGACCGGGCAGCTCCAGCAGCTGGTCAACGCGCATGAGGAGCTGGGCCAGGATGTGGCCACCACGACCGATCGGCTGGTCCAGCTCGCCGACGAGCTGCGCGCGCAGCTGCCGAAGAAGGAGCCGGAGTCCCAGGAGCAGGAGCCTCGGGTGCCGCCCTCCGCCTCCGAGAGCACGCTCCAGGCGCCTCACGCGGCCGTGGCCTGACGCGCCCCCGCGGTCCGCTAGCCGACCTTCCCGGCGGGAGACTCGCGCCCAGGCCCAGCAACCCCCCACGACGCCCCGACACCCGTTAGAATGCTGGACGTGGCGAGACTGGTGGCGATGTTCGGCCCCTGCCGGGGCATAGCGCGAGAGCTGGATTCCCCCCTCACCGTGGGCCGGACGGCCGAGGGCGGGCTTCAGCTCCTCGACGACAAGGTCAGCCGGGAGCACTGTGCCATAGAGCCCATTGGCCCCGCCGGCCACGTGGTGAGGGATCTGGGCTCACGCAATGGGACGTGGCTCAACGGTCAGCTCCTCAAGGAGACCACGCGGCTGCGCCCCGGAGACCACATCTCCGTGGGCGAGAGCGTCCTGGTGTATGAGCCCTCCTTCGAGGCCCTGCGCGCACGCGATGGCGAGTCCACCCTGGTCCTCACGCGCACCCGGCCCGAGGCGGCTCGCAGCGGTACTCCGCCCACGCCCGCGGCGCTCGCTCGCGCCGGGGAGCTGGCCCTGCGCGCCGCCACCGCCTCCTCGCCCGAGGCCGCCGCGGGGATTGTCCTCGAGGCGCTCGATTCAGCTCTGCACCCGGCCGCCCTCACCGTGCTGCGGCTGGCGCCCAATGGCATGCTGCACCCGCTGCTGGCCCGGCCCGTGGGCGCCCACCTCACCCTGAGCCGGGAGATGGTGAACGCGGCCTTGAAGCTCGGCCGCGCCCTGGCCATGCCCGAGGCCCAGGCGCGCCCCGAGACGGACAACCTGCTGACGCGCGTGCGCCAGGGCGAGGCCCACGTCCTCTATGCGCCGCTCTACACGGGCGGCGGCCCCGCTGGCGCGCTCTGCATCCTGCGCGACAGCGCCTTCACCGACGAGGAGCTGGCGCTGGCCGGAGCGCTGGCCGGAGCGGCGGGGCCCTCGCTCTGCCCTCCGCCCGAGCCGCACGTGCCGAGCACCCTCACCTACTCGGCGCCGGTGGCCGAGAGCGCCGCCATGCGCGAGGTGATGCGCCAGGTCCAAGCCGCCGCCCAGGTGCAATCCACCGTGCTCATCACCGGCGAGAACGGCTCCGGCAAGGAGGAGGTGGCTCGCGCCATCCACACCCTGGGCACCCGCTCGCGAGGCCCCTTCATCGCCGTCAACTGCGGCGCCATCCCCGCGGAGCTGGCCGAGAGCGAGCTGTTCGGCCACGAGAAGGGCGCCTTCCCGGGGGCGGTGAACGCCCGCGCCGGTGTCTTCGAGCAGGCGGACGGCGGCACGCTCTTCCTCGACGAGGTGGGTGATCTGCCCGCGGCGCTCCAGGTGAAGCTGCTGCGCGTGCTGCAGGATCGGCTGGTGCACCGCGTGGGCGGGCGCGCGGGCGTGCCGGTGGACGTGCGCGTGGTGGCCGCCACGGACCGCAACCTCATCGAGGCGGTGCGCGCGGGCCACTTCCGCGAGGATCTCTACTGGCGGCTCAATGTAATCCGCATCCCCGTGGCGCCCCTGCGAGACAGGCCCGAGGACATCCTCCCGCTGGCCGAGCGCCTGCTGGCGAAGATGGGGCCCCAGCTCGGCCGCCGCGCCGCGGGCTTCACCGAGGAGGCTCGCGCCGCGCTGCGGGCCTGTCCGTGGCCGGGCAATGCGCGACTGCTCGCCAACGCCATCGAGCGCGCGCTGGTGCTCAAGGGGCCGGGAGAACTCATCGGCCTGTTGGATCTGCCTCCCGAGGTGGTGGCGCCCGAGCCCAAGCCGGCGGCTCCCGGGAACGGCGCGCCCGCCACCGGCATCACGCTCGCCGAGGTGGTGCGGGCCGTGGAGCGGGAGCACATCGTCCTGGCGATGAAGCGGGCCAAGGGCGTGAAGTCCGCCGCCGCCGAGGCGCTGGGGATCTCCGGCCCGGCCCTGGACCAGAAGATCCACGAGTACGGCATCCACCTCCCCGAATGAGCTTCCGCCGCTGAGGCTTCGCGGTAGCCTCTCCCGTCAGACAGGAGGCCAGGTCGATGCGGTGGCTGCTCATCATGCTCGCGGTGGGTGCGGCGGGAACGGCGGGCTATCTCGGGACGCTGGCGAGGAACTCCTTCTCGGCCTACTCCGGCGAGCAGCTCGACATGCTGGAGCGCGAGCTGTCCCAGGAGCTGGGCTCGCCCAAGTCCTCCGGCAAGCACGCCGGCCCGAAGGAGCAGCTCGCGGGCAGCCAGCAGCTCCTCCAGGAGGAGCGGCAGCGGCGGCTGTTCTTCACCCTCGCGCTCGGTGTGGCCGGCGTGGCGGGTGTGGCCTCCTTCTTCGTCCGGGGAGGCTCCTCCTCCAGCCCCGTCCTCCGCGGCTCGGGCGATGAGGACGCCCGGCTCCTGGCGGCGGTGGGAGATCCCTCCGTGCTCCGCGAGGGGGCTCGGCAGAGGGCCGCCTCCCTGCTGGGAGTGGCCCCCGACGCGCCGCCCGCCGTCATCGAGGCCGCGCTCCAGGCCCAGCTCCAGCAGCGAGACCCCGCGCGCCTGGAGGGGCTGGCGCCGGACCTGAAGAAGATCGCGCTCGAGCAGCGCGAGGAGCTCGTCCGCGCCAGGGACTTGCTGCTGAACAAGCCCCCGGCAGCTCGCGCGTGACCTGAGGCCAGGGCCTCTGAGCGCTACGTGGGCGTGTCGGGGGACTCGCCGCGCGCCATGGCCACCCACTCGCGCACGCGCTCGCGCAGCTTCTCCGGCTCGAAGGGCTTCTCCAGGCGCGGGTTGGTCACCCGCTCCAGGAAGGACTGCGCCGCCGGCGTGTACGCCCCGCCGGTGACGAACACCATCCGCTGAGCCCGCTCCGGGGCCGCGGCCTCGAGCTGCGCGTGCAGCTCCATGCCCGTCATCTCCGGCATCATCAGGTCGCAGAGGACGACGTCGTAGAGCCCTTCCGCCGAGATCAGCATCTCCAGCGCCCGCCGCGAGCTGACCACCACCTCCACATCATGCTCGCGCGACAGCGTCCGCCTCAGCGCGGAGCTCACCAACGGATCATCATCCACCACCAGCACCCGACCTCGCATCGATACTCCCTTCTTGGACTCCACCGCTTGCGGGGCCTGAACCGACTCGCCGCGAGCCACCGGCAACGTCACCCGAAACATCGTCCCCCGACCGACCTGACTCTCTACCTCGATCCGGCCTCCCATCGAAGTGATGAAGGTATGGCATAGCGCCAGCCCCAGCCCCGTGCCTACACCTACCGGCTTTGTTGTAAAAAATGGGTCGAAGATTCGACCCACCACCTCTGGGGGGATCCCACTACCCGTGTCGTGGACCTCCCCCGCCACGAAGCCCTCTCCCACACGCCGGGTGACGAGCCGGACCTCGTTCTGATCTGGCTTGCCCTCGGGCAGCGCCTGTGCCGCGTTGATGATCAGGTTGAGGAACACTTGCGCCAGCCGCGCCTCGTTGCCCTCCACCCGAGGGACTTCTGTGTAGTCCCGGACAAGTTGGGCCCGAGGGCGCAGCTCTCCCACCGCCAGCTTGGCCGCTGAGTCCATCACCGCCCGCAGGTCCACCGGCTCGCGGGTGTCCTCGTCCTGGCGGGAGAACGTCTTCAGGTCGCGGACGATGCGCCGCACCCGCTCCGCTCCCATCAGCGCCTCGCGCAGCACCTGCTCCATCTCCCGCAGCCGCTCGCGCACATCCTCCGGCCCCTGCTCCAGGCGGTTGATCAGCACGCCCGACTCCTCGCACGCGTGCTCCAGGTTGGAAACGATGTAGGAGAGCGGGTTGTTGATCTCATGGCCCACCCCCGCCGCCAGGGTGCCCACCGCCGCCATCTTCCCCGCTTGCACCAGCTGGGCCTGGGTGGCGCGCAGGGTGCGCAGGTGGGTGTCCAGCTCCTGGTTGGCCCGGGCCAGCTCCTTGGTCCGGTTCTCCACCCGCGCCTGGAGCCAGCGCTCGCGCTGCTTGAGCCGGCCCACGCGCCAGCCGTAGCTGATGGCCGCCATCCCCCCCACTCCCAGCACACACAGCACGTAGAACCACACCGTCTGGTGGAACCAGGGCTGCAGCGTCACGTCCAGCACGGCGCCGGGCTCGCGCCACACCCCATCCCGGTCGGCCGCCACGACGTGGAAGCGGTACGGGCCGGGCGGCAGGCGGGTATAGGAGACCGCGCGCCGGCCCTCGGCATCCACCCAGCCCTCGTCCGCGCCCTCCAGCCGGTAGCGCACCGGCACCCGCTGGGGGGCCTCGGGCGCGAGCACGGTGAAGCGGATGTCCAGGTCCTGCTTGCCCGGCGCCAGCTCCAGCCTCGGCGTCAGCGGCACCACCTGGCCTTGCACCCGCACGTCCTGGATGCGCACCTCGGGCGAGCGGCGCTCCAGCCGCGGATCCTTCGGATCCACCACCACCGCGCCGCGAGAGGTGGTGAACCACAGGCGCCCGTCATGCGCCCGCCACGCGGAGGGCTGCGAGCCTCCGCTGGCCTCGATGCTGCGCAGCCCGTCCCGCTCGTCATAGGTGCTGGCGCGCACCCGCTCGCGCCGGCCGTCGGCCACTTCCTCCAGGTCGCGCTGGCGCACCCGCGAGAGGCCCTTGTTGCTGCTCAGCCAGAAGGAGCCTTCCGAGTCCGGCAGCAAATCGAAGACGTTGTCATCCGCGAGCCCCTGGGCCGCGGTGATCCGCGTGCCCTTCCCGTCCTTCAGGCGCACCAGGCCGGAGAGGGTGCCCACCCAGAGCGTGCCGGACGGCTCCGCGTACAGGGCCATGATGGCCTCGTTGAGGAGCGCCGGAGCCGTCATGCGCAGGAAGTTGCCGTTGGCGTAGCGCACCAGCCCCGAGTGCGTGCCGAACCAGATGGTGCCCGTGGAGTCCTCCAGCATGGAGATGACGGCCTCGGGCACGGGCCCCTGCTCGGGCGTGTACACGGTGAAGTGGCGCTCGTGCAGGCGGACGAGCCCCGCGGAGGTGCCGAACCACACGTCTCCCCGCGAGTCCGGGAGGATGGCCCAGACCAGCCCGAGCGGCAGCCCGTCCTCGCGCAGCAGGGGCGAGAAGCGCTTGCCGTCATACCGGAAGGCGCCGCGGTGCGTGCCCACCCAGAGCGTGCCGTCCGAGGCCTCGGCGAGCGAGCGGACGTTGTCGTCATCGAGCCCCTCGGCCGCGCCCACCCGGCCGATGTGCCCGTCCTTCAGCCGGTGCAGCCCGCCCCCCAGCGTGCCCAGCCAGAGCGTGCCGTCGCGCGTCTCCAGCACGGTGCGGACGAGATCATGCGCCAGCCCCTCGGGCACTCCGTAGGCAATGAACGGGGGAGCGCTCAGGCGGTTGAGGCCACCGTCCGCCGTGCCCACCCAGAGGTTGCCGTCACGGTCCTCGAGGAGAGAGTAGACGCGGCTGCCCGACAGCCCCTCCTTCGGGCCGAAGAAGGCGAAGCCCTCGGCGGTGTGGCGGGACAGGCCCGTCTCGTGGCCCACCCACAGCACGCCGTCACGATCCTCCCACAGCGCCGACACCTCGTAGCGCGGCAGGCCCTGCTGCGGGCCGAACCAGGTGAACGTCCCCTCGCGGAGGGACAACAGCCCGGAGTACGTGCCAATCCAGAGCGTTCCATCCCTCGCCGCCAGCAGGCTGCGCACCCGCGTGTCCGCGCCCGCGGGCAGGGACACCCGCTCCAGCCGGCTCGAGGACAACCGCGCGAGGCCCTCGCGCGTGCCGATCCACAGCGTGCCCGTGCTGTCCTCGGCGAGCGCTTCGATCTGCGAGCTCGGCAGCCCGTCCTTGTTCGTGTAGCGCCGCCGCGGCCCTTTTCCGGAGAGGGGGACCTGCTCCAGCCCCACGGCGGTGCCAACCCACAGGGTAGAGCCCTCCAGCGCCAGGGCCTGCACGTTCACCTGCTGGAGCTCTCCCTCGTCCGGCAGGCGCTCGAAGCGGCCCTGCTGGTAGTGGACGACGCCCTTCTTCGTCCCCATCCACAGCCCGCCGGCCCCATCCTCCAGCAGCGCGCGGATGGTGTGGTCGGCCAGCTCCGGCGTGTTGTTCCGGTTGTAGAGGGTGAAGTTGGCGCCATCGAAGCGGACCAGCCCGTCGAAGGTGCCCAGCCACAGGTAGCCATCCCGGGTCTGCCGGAGCGAGAGGACGGTGTTCTGCGGCAGCCCATCCTGGGTCTGCCACGCCTGGTGGGTGTACTGCGAGAACGCGCGGTGCGGATCCAGCCCAAAGCCCGGCGTCCCCGTGAGCAGGAGCAGGAGCACCACCGGAGCGAAGAAGGCGCGGCGCCCGACACCGCACTGGGCCCACAAGGACATGGAGTCCCCAGTGTCCAGCAAACCGGCCCTTGCCACCAAGCGTCATTCACCCGTCCGGCGGCAGCGGCGAGACCCCACCTGCTCCCTTGCCCGCCCTTCTCGCCGCTGCCGCCGTGTCGCGCAACGAAGCGGTCCCCAGGTCCATCCGGACCCGCGTGCCTCCCTCGCTTGGGGTGTGCTGTCCCCTATCGCGTGAGAGCGCTCGGGCCGAGACAGGCAACCCACCGGCGGCTTGCCGCTTCGATCCCCGTACCACTCAGTCCACGCGTGCGAGTCTGTCCCGCTCCGTGCTGGTCTGAAGATGGGGTGTGAAGACAGAGGCGACCACTGCGGAAAGTCGACACCGCTGTACAACCCAGGACGGGGCCGTGCGGCCTTGCCCCAGTAGCCTCTGCTCGGCGCTCAGGGCGGAGGCGAGGTGGGAGGAGGCCGTGCGGACAGCAGCACCTGGAAGCCCTGGGCCTGGCCCTTGCGCACCGCGTTCGCCACGTCCTCCAGCGAGGCCTGATCCGTCACCGTGAGGTAGAGCAAGGTGTCCTTGGGAACGCGCTCCTCGGCCGCCGGATCAGGTCCCGCCAGCTCGAACGTCCGCGTCACCTTCGTGTCCACTGGCACCTGGGAGAGGCGGATCCGATGCTCGGCGCCGAGCTCTCCCACCCAGACGGCCGAGGGAGTGAAGGCGCTGGAGTGGAGCAGCGGCAGCAGGAGCACTCGGGCAGCCTGAGGCGTGGACTTCACGAGGGTGGCGAGCTGCCACAAGAAGGGGTGAGCGCCCAACATGCGCTTGGGTGCTTCCGGGGCAGCCTCCGGCGCGGGGAGGCTGGTGCCCACGAGGGAGAGCACGGGCAGCTCCAGCTGCGTCGCCACGTCGATCAGCCGCCGCAGCCCAGACACGGGGACGCGCGCATCCACGGCCAGCACGAGCGAAGGCGCGGCGTCACTCGGGTTGGGCTCCTGCCGAGCCATGCTCCCCGTGGCGCCGCGGAGGAAGTCGGAGAGGGCCTTGTCATTCGAGCTCCACGGCACCTCGGCGCCCCCGGGCTGCGAGAGCCCTTCCGCCGTGGCCACCACGGCCACATGGGAGACGCTCTCCTCTCCTCCCCATGGCAGGAGCCGCAGCTGGGAGAGCACCGCCGGAGCCTGGGAGGCCTGCTCCACGGCCTCGCTCATCCGGGCCAGGGGCCGTCCATCCGCCCAGAGGGCCCCCGCCACGACGAGCACGAGGAGCCCCCGCAAGAGCAGCCTCGTGGGGTCCCGGAGCCACCCTCTCTGCCCGCGCTCTCGCCACGGGAGCGCGAGGAACACGAGCACCACCAGCGCTCCGGCGCGCAGCATCAACGGCCGCCGCAGCGCGAAGGCCCCCACCCGGAGCAGGGTGACACGATCGGCCGGGAGAGCGCTGCTGGCCGCGATGAGCACATTGGACAGGCCCTTCGACTCGACGGCGGCCAGCGCGCACACGAGCGCCAGCAGCAGCACCGCGCTCACCTCGAACCTCCGGTCTCCCCCGCTCGCGCTCGTGGGCTCCTCACCCGAGCGCCCCAGGCTCGCGAGGAGCAGCGCGCCCGCGGTGGCCAGGAGCAACGACGCGCTGGCCCATGCGCCGAGCAGCCGCGCGCAGATCAGCTCGCCTGTGCCCTGCATGAGCAGCAGGAGCCGGTCGTCCTGGGAGACGCTGGCGAGGGCCTCGAGCACGCTCCGCGCGCCTCGCAGCGCTCCAGTCACCCCCACGAGCCACGGCACCGTCGCGAGCACCACCGGCACCACCAGGGGCACGTTGCGCCCCGAGGCCCGGAAGAACAGCACGAAGGCCAGAAGCACCGTGCTCGCCAGGGAGAGCACGCCCATGAGGTGAATCGGCCGCCCGGCCATGCCCAGGGTGCGTGAGAGCCCATCCAAGCCGCCAAGCCACTCGAGCAGCACCACGGCGGAGATCGGTTGAAGCACCAAGGGGAGCGCTCCGCCGAACAGTCCAGGGAGGAGGCTCCGCTTCCGGGGCGAGGACATGGGGCGTACCGTAACCGCTTCCCGCTGAACGTTCCCAGGGCGGCGTCTCGGGGCAGACTTCCTCAATGGGGCAATCTGCCTCACTCCCGGGCCCGCGGGGCGCCTCCTGTCCAAGGCTGCTCCCCTGGCATGTCCCATGCTCCTTCTGCCGGCGTAAACCCCCCACGTCGGGGACGGGAGGCTTTCACCTTCCTGGGAGGCATGGATGTCACGGCTGCAGTGGATGGCAGAGCACTTGTTGAAAGAGCATCCAGAGGGGAAGGACGCGCAAGAGCCCCAGGAACCCCTGCGCGTGCTCCTGGCCGAGGATCAGCCCGAGATGCGCAGCCTCATCCGCTCGGCGCTGGTACGGGATGGCTATGAGGTCATCGAGGCGGAAGACGGGCCGGCGGTCATCCGAGCGATCATCTCCGGGCTCGTCGAAGAGCGTGCTCGCGCGCCCGACCTCATCATTACGGATATGCGAATGCCGGGCTACACGGGGCTCGAGGTGCTGGCCCGGCTCCGGCGTGAGGATTGGCCCACGCCGGTCATCCTCATCACCGCCTTTGGGGATGAGGCCTTGCACGCGGAGGCGGCCCGGCTGAGGGCTCGCGTGCTCGACAAGCCCTTTGAGCTGGAGGATCTGCGAGCAGCAGTACGTGCGCTGCTCAAGCCTCATTGAGTCCGCAGGCAGGAGGTGCTCCCATGCGCGAGGCAAACACGCTCTCTCCCATGCCCGTGCCCCAGGCCCCTGAACACCCCCCTGCTCGGAAGTCCTCCCTGTCACGCTGGTGGGAGAAAGCCCGCCATGGCCCCGTAGGCAAGCTGGCGCAGACCCTGCTGGCCCTGCTCCCCCTGGCCCTGCTCCTGGCGGCGAGCCGAGCGCTCTGGACGGAGCTCGCTCGGCTGCGCTGGGCGGATGTGGCCCGCGTGCTGGCCTCGCTGCCCCCCTCGCGCGTGGGGCTGGCCGTGCTCGCCACCGCCGCGAGCTACCTGGCGCTCACCCTGTATGACGTGCTGGCGCTGCGCTACGTGGGGCGGAAGCTGCCGTACTCGCGGGTGAGCCGCACCTCCTTCACCGCGTGCGCCCTGGGGCACAGCATCGGCCTGTCGGTGCTGGGCAGCGGCTCGGTGCGCTACCGCCTCTATACGAACGAGGGCCTCACCGCGAGCGAGGTGGCGCGCATCGCCGCCTTCGTCGCGCTGACCTTCTGGACGGGGCTGCTGTTCGCCGGCGGGCTGTGCGTGGCGTGGGCGCCCGAGGGCCTCGCCCTGCTGCGCCTGCCGCCGCTGGCCGCGCGAGCCGTGGGCGGGGGGCTGCTGCTGCTCGCCGCTGGCTACGTGGCGCTCAGCGCTCGCGCGCACCACCACCTGCCGGCGCGAGGGCTCCTGGCGCTGCTGCCTCCGCCCCGGCTCGCGGTGCGGCAGGTGCTGATCTCCAGCGTGGACTGGACGATGGCGGCGCTCGTCCTCTTCCTGCTGCTGCCCGCCGAGGCGGGGCTGTCGCTGCCGCAGCTGGTGGCCCTCTTCGTCGCCGCGCAGGCGCTGGGCGTGGTCAGCCAGGTGCCCGGCGGGCTGGGCGTCTTCGAGTTCGTCATGCTCGCCGCGCTCTCGCCGCGCGTGCCCGTGCCGACGGTGCTGGGGATGCTCGTCGCCTACCGCATCCTCTATTACCTGCTGCCGCTGGCGCTGGCCTCGGCGCTGCTGATCCAGCACGAGGTGACGCACCGGCACGAGGACTTCTCGCGGCTGATCAGCGGAGTGCGCGCCACATTGGGGCCGGCGGTGCCGCTGGTGGCCGCGTCCGCGTGCTTCGTGGCGGGCACGGTGCTCCTCTTCTCGGGGGCCACGCCGGCGGAGCCCGAGCGGCTGAGGCTGCTGGCGCACATCGTCCCCTTGTCGCTGCTGGAGCTGTCCCACCTGCTCGGCAGCCTCACCGGCATCGCGCTGCTGCTGCTGGCGCTGGGGCTCAAGCGCCGGTTGGACGGGGCCTTCATGCTGACGCTGGGGCTGCTGGTGGCCGGTGGCGTGTTCTCCCTGGTGAAGGGCGTGGACTACGAGGAGGCCATGCTGCTCTTCGTCATCGCGCTGGCGCTGGCGCCCTTCCGCTCCCGCTTCTACCGCCACACCTCGCTGCTGGCCGAGCGCCTGAGCCTCATGTGGTTGGTGGCCGTGGTGGCCGTGGTGGGCGCCTCCGTGTGGCTGGGCTTCTTCTCGTACCGGCACGTGGACTACAGCAACGAGCTGTGGTGGCAGTTCACCTGGCAAGGTGACGCCCCGCGCTTCCTGCGCGCCATGGTGGGCACGCTGAGCGTGGCGCTCCTCTTCGGCGTGGCCCTGCTGCTGCGGCCCGCCATCCCGCGCACCCTGGCGCCCACCGGCGTGGAGCTGGCCCTGGCGCGGCCGCTGGTGACGCACGCGCCCGAGTCCTCCGCGCACCTGGCGCTGGTGGGGGACAAGTCGCTGCTCTTCAATGACTCGCGCACCGCCTTCATCATGTACGGCGTGGCCGGGCGCAGCTGGGTGTCCATGGGAGATCCGGTGGGGCCCGCGGACGAGGCCACCGAGCTGGCGTGGCGCTTCCGCGAGCTGGCCGATCGCCACCACGGGTGGACGTGCTTCTACCAGGTGGGGCCCGCGGCGCTGCCGCGCTACCTGGACCTGGGGCTGGCGCTGCTGAAGCTGGGCGAAGAGGCCTCGGTGCCGCTGGGAGGCTTCCGCCTGGACACGCCCGACTACCGGACCCTGCGCCACAACTACCGCCAGATGGAGAAGAAGAAGCTCACCTTCGAGGTGGTGCCCAAGGAGGGCGTGCTCGCGCTGCTGCCCGAGCTGGAGGCCATCTCCGCCGCGTGGATGCGCGAGAAGCACACCCGGGAGAAGGGCTTCTCGCTGGGCTTCTTCTCTCCGCGCTACCTGCGCGAGGGGCCCCTGGCCCTGGTGCGCCAGGAAGGAAGAGTGCTCGGCTTCGCCAACCTGTGGGCGCCGCTGTCCCGCGAGGAGCTGTCCGTGGATCTGATGCGCCACCTGCCCGAGGCGCCCAGCGGAGTGATGGACTACCTGTTCACCTCGCTGATGCTGTGGGGCAGGGAGCAGGGCTATGCGCGCTTCAACCTGGGCATGGCGCCCTTCAGCGGGATGATGTCTCGCAGCCTGGCCCCGCTGTGGCACCGCCTGGGCACCTTCCTGTTCCGCCACGGCGAGCACTTCTACAACTTCCAGGGGCTGCGCCAGTACAAGGAGAAGTTCCACCCGGTGTGGACTCCTCGCTACCTCGCCGCGCCCGGGGGCTTCGCGCTGCCGCGGGTGCTCGCCAATGTCGCCGCGCTCGTCTCGCGCGGCATCACCGGAGTGGTGACACGATGAGATCCACCCTGTTCACGCTGGCCGTCCTCAGCGGGGCGTTCAGCACGCTGGCCCAGGCCGAGCCGCAGCAGGCCGGCTCGGCGCCCCCCGCCGCGGCCCAGCCTGCCGCGAAGCCACCGGCTCCGAGCGAGAAAGGCCCGATGAAGTCGATCACCTTCGATCGCTTCGGCACCGTGGCCCTCACGCACCCTCAAGGGGCCCCGCGGAGCGTGGCGATTGTGCTCTTCACGGGCCCGGCGGCCGACACGACGGCGAAGACGCTGGCGAACGCGGGCGCGCTCGTGCTCATCGTGGACACGGCCCACTACCTGGAGGCCTTCCGCCACGCGGGCAAGTGCGCCTACCCCGCCGGAGACCTGGAAGCGCTCGCCCAGTACACCGAGAAGACGTTGGATTTCCCCGAGTACCTCCACCCCATCCTGGTGGGCTCGGGCCCAGGCTCCGCGATCGCCTACGCCTCGCTGGCCCAGGCGCCCGAGAACACGTTCCTGGGGGCGATGAGCATCGGCTTCCGTCCCGAGGTTGCTCAGCCCATCCCCACCTGCAAGGCCGGTGGGCTCCCCCACTCGCGCTCGGCCAACGGCAAGGCGGAGGTGTTCGGTTCCGTTCCGGCCCTCAACGCTCCCTGGCGGCTGATCCCCGGCCTGAAGGAGAGCAAGGAGGACCTGGAGCGGCAACAGGCCTTCATCCAGAACATGCAGGGCGCGCAGCTCGTGCCGCTCCCCGCGGGCCCTCAGAGCCCCGAGGCACGGCAGGCCCTCATCCAGCAGAGCTATACCGAGCTGGCGACACCCTCCGCTCCGGCCACTCCCGCCCCCGTGGCCTCGGCCCCCGCAGCGGCCTCGGACGCGGGCGTTCCCAGCGCTGACGCCTCCACGCCCTCGCAGCTCGAGTCCGTCACGGATCTGCCGCTCATCGAGGTCCCCGCGCCGACGCCCTCACCGGACAGCTTCGCGCTGCTCATCTCGGGCGATGGAGGCTGGGCCGGCATCGACAGGCAGCTGGCCGCGGCGCTCAACACGCAGGGCCTGTCCGTGGTGGGCTTGGACTCGCTGCGCTACTTCTGGAAGCGGCGCACGCCCGAGGACACGGCGAGGGACGTGGCTCGGGCGGTCACGCACTACCTGGCGGCCTGGCACACGAAGAGCGCGGTGCTCATGGGCTACTCGCGCGGCGCGGATGTGCTCCCGGCCACCGTGGCGCGGCTCCCCCCCGAGCTGCGCCAGCGGGTGAAGCTGGTGGCGCTGGTGGCCCCAGGCCGCATCGCCGAGTTCGAGGTCCACGTCACGGATCTGCTGGGCGGCGGGGGCGGAGACTACGAGATCCTCCCCGAGGCGCAGGCCCTGGGCGGAATGCCCCTGCTGTGCATCTACGGAGACGCGGAGATCGACGAGAGCCTCTGTCCGCTGCTGAAGGACATGAAGGGCGCCAAGTCGCTGATGCTCCCGGGCGGACACCACTTCGGCGGGGACTACAACCGGGTGGCCCGCGCCATCATCGACTCGCTGGGGCCTTGAGTCGGGCCCCGGCCCAGCGACGCACGAGGAGCGCCTCATGGCCCCCTCGTACAAGGGCGGTGTCGCCTCATGGCCACCTGCCCCGGAGGAGGTGTCACGGCGCGACCATCTGCCTTTGAGCCGGGTCACTTCACGGCATCTCCGCCTGGGAAGGTCTATGTTGTCCGTGAAAGGAGCCGCAGGCGGATGAGCGAAGGGGCGCTGTTCGGATCACATTTCACACCCGTGCACTCCCAGTACCGCTACCGGCTCTGGGGCGCGGACCTGGTGGACCTGGGGACGGCCGCGCTGCTGGGCTGGGGCGCCGCGCGCGCGCTGAACTGGGAGCAGCCCCTGGGCCGTGTGCTCGCGTGCATGCTCTGCGCCTGGGTGCTCATCTCGGTGGTGGGCGGAGTGCAGGGGTGGACGCTGGGGCGGCGCCTGTTCGACGTGCGGCTGGTGAACGCTACGGGCCACCCGCCGGGCCTGCCCAGCGCTCTGGCTCGCGCGTTCGCCTCGCTCCCGGATGTGCTGATGGCGCCGCTGCTCCCCGCGCGCCCCCTGGACCGGCTGTTGAGGCTGCATGGCGAGCGGCCTCCCTCCAAGCGCAAGGCCCGAATGTTGGGGCTGGGGGCCCAGCTTCCGTGGGTGGCCGCGCTCGCGGTGGCCGCGTGGTTCATCGCCAGCCCCACGCGCCACGAGTCCTTCGTCTTCCTCGGCGGCAAGCTCACGGGCTGGAAGTGCTGCCATGGCTACAAGCAGCACGTGGGCACGTGGATGTGCCGGCGCTCGCTCACCCAGCTCGCCAGCGCGGTGCGCAGCCAGGATCCACAGGCGCTGGAGCTCCAGAACGAGTGTCCAGAGGTCACCGAGCGCCTCAAGCCGTAGCGCGCCTGGCTAGTGGACGCCCACGTCCGCGCTGCCCTCGGCGCATTCGATGAGCATCCGGCCCTTGGGCAGGCTGGGCGCGTTCATGTCCCGCCTGAACGAGGAGCCGTTGATGGGCGTCTCGCCCTTCGGGAGGCCCTTGAGCTCGCTGCGCATGTTGCCACCCACGGTGGCCCTGCACTTCGACAGGGGAGTGGGCTCCTCGCTGGTGATGACGAAGTTGGGGACGAAGTCCTTGTTCCTCAGCGCCAGACTGGCTCGGAGCGACCGGCTCGCGGACAGTTTCAGTGGGCGAGGCGCCAGAGGCGGAGGCGGCGCGGGAGGTGGCGCGGCTTCGGGCCCCGGAGCCTCGGCCACCGGCTCGGGCACGCTACCGTCCTCGGGCACCACCACGAAGCGCTTGCCCTTGGCGGCCCTGGCCCCTGCGTCCAGCGCCAGCTGCAGCCCCGGCACCCCGGGCTGCTTCTCCAACACCGTCGCCTGACCGAAGAGCTTACGCTTGCCGTTCGACTGCGGCTCGCCCACCACCAGCACCTTCGTCTCCGGCTGGAGCCCTGCCCTGCGTCCGGCCAGCGCGATGGTGATGTCTCCATTGGAGACCACCGGCACGACCTTCTGCGCCACGATCCACTTCTCGGGCTTGCTCGCCGGAGGGTGAGACTTGGGAGCCGCGGGCTCCACGTGAGCCTCCGGTACCTTCGCCACGGCAGGCACGGCCTCGGCCGAGTCCGCCGTGCCCGAGGCGGGGACGACGGAGTCAGGCGCACCCGGCCGGGTATCCATCGCCTGAGCCCCCTCCGGCGGAGGCATTCCCCCCGGAGGCGGTCCGCCCGGAGGCATTCCCCCCGGAGGCGGTCCACCCGCAAATCTCCCATCCGGAGGCGGCCCAGGGAACCGTCCATCGGGAGGCGGTCCTGGGAACCGTCCATCCGGGGGCGGTTCTGGAAAGCGTCCATCCGGCGGCGGTCCCGGGAATCGTCCATCCGGCGGAGGAGGCGGCGGCACCGGAACCCCCGCGTAAGGAGGCGGGGGCGACGGGCGCATGAGGAACGCGGTGGCGACCGCCGTGCCGATCATCAGCATGAGCAGGATGACGCCAGCTCCCACGAGCTTCGACCGGCTGAACCCGGACGAGGGTGCCACGACGCCGGACTGCGCGGGCGCCAGCGGCGAGCTGCCCTGCGCGCCCACGATGGGCCCGGAGTGCGTGCCCTGGCGCGCGAGCGCTCCCCCATGCCCGGGAGCGGATGCGAGCATCCCAGGCAAGGGGGTGGCCATGGGGCGAAGCGTGGCCCCGAGGTTCTCCTCCTGCATCTGGCCGAGCTGCCGGACCGAGGTGGCCTCCAGCCCTACCCGGGGATCCGCGCCCGCCGGCAGCGGGGAGACGCCCACCTGCATCACCCCGGCGGCGGGCGGCGTGGACGGCGCGCGGCGCACGCTGGAGATGCGGGAGATGAGCGTGCGCTGCTGGGAGAAGGCCTCCGGGCAGAGCCCCTTGACGAAGTTGCCCACCTCTTCGGCGCCCAGCGAGCTGCTGGAGCGCAAGAGCTGCTCATTGAGGGCGCGAGCGAACTCGTCCGAGCGGCCGTAGCGCTCCTGGGGGTTGGGCGCCAGCGCGCGGCGCACCACCGCGTCGATGGCGGGATCCACCTCGGGCCGCAGCTCGTGGATCGCCGGCGCGCGGGGGTTGGCCATGGCGGCCATCATCTCGCCCACCGTCCCATGGGCGATGAGCGGCTGGCCCGTGAGCAGCTCCCAGACCATGACGCCGCACGAGTAGATGTCGCTGCGGTGATCCAGCGGCTCGGCGCGGGCCTGCTCGGGGGACATGTACCCCAGCTTCCCCATCACCGTGGACGGCAGGGTGTACTTGCTGCGCGCCGCGGACTTGGCGAGGCCGAAGTCGATGACCTTCACCTCGCCCTCGTAGGACACCATGACGTTATGCGGGGACACGTCCCGGTGGACGATGCCCAACGGCGTGCCATCCGGCCCGGCCTTGCGGTGCGCGTAGCCGAGCCCCTCGGCCACCTTCTGGCCCAGGTAGAGCGCCACCGGCACGGGGATGCTCTTGGCTTGGACGCGCGCCTGCTCGGCCAGGTACGCCACGTCCACGCCGGCCACGTACTCCAGCGCCATGTAGTAGGTGCCGTGGGCCTCGCCCATGTCGTAGACCTGGGCAATGGACGAGTGCACCAGGTGCACCAGCACCTTGGCCTCGTGGTGGAAGCGATCCAGGAACTGCGAGTCCTTCAGCAGCGCCGGGAGGATCGTCTTCACGATGCACGGCTTCTCGAAGCCCGCCGCGCCGGAGATCTTCGCGAGGTACACCTCGCCCATGCCGCCCTGGCCCAGCAGGTGGACCAGCTCGTAGCGCCCGAGGCTGCGCGGCGATTCGTTGAGTTCAGTGGTCATCAGTCATCCGAAGCGCACCACGGAGGCGAAGGTAGGCGCAAGCCGCCCGGGCAATCCCCTCCGATTGGACACTGAACCCGCCGAAAAAGAAAAAGTCTGACGCGCGCTTCAGAGAGCAGGCGGGCAGGCGGCCTCAGGCGCTCGCCCCCCCCAGCAGCTGCGTGCGCAGCTCCGCCGCTGTCACCGGCAAGCCCTCGCCCTTGGGCGTGAAGAAGACACCCACGGGGATGCCCTCCTGGGCCAGCTCCGGCAACAGCTCCTCCACCAGCTCCGGCAGCGGGATGCGGCGCGGCTCGAAGCCCTCCCACAGGCGCGTGGCGCACAGCCGGGCGGAGGTCGCCGTGGGCCACAGCGGCAGCACGTCCCGGCCCTCGTCATCGAAGGCCAGCGCCCAGCCCTCCGCGTACAGCCCCCACACCTCGCCCGCCTCGCGCACCCGCTGGAGGAACCACGCATGGCGCCGGGAAGGAGGCAGCTCCAGGACGGCTTGGAGCCGATCGTCGGACATCTCCTGCGTCATCCTTCCGCCTCCCTCACTGAGCGCACGCTAGCGCCCGGGACTGACGTGCGCCCACCTGCCGGCGAGCGCCAGCGACACTCTCGTCCACTGCGGACTTCACGGCGACAACAGAACGCCTGTGCACCGGCATACCTCCGATACGTCCGCGGTCTCCACACCGTTGTCAGAGCCGGATGCGATGCACTTCCTGTGTGCGGCTGACCCGCGCGACGGAAGTGCCCCTGTGCTCGCTCCCGTCCCGAGGGCCCACATTTGGAGATCGTTCATGAAGACGCGCTGGGGACTCCTCGGGGTGCTGGCACTCGTGGCCTGCGGTGGGGCGGATGAAGACACCCGCTCACAGGCGCTGGAGTGCCCGGGCGTGGTGGCGGGAGCCGAGCCGGGCGTTGAGTCCGCCCAGGCGCTGAGCTCGCGCACGAGCGCGCTCACGGACGGCCGTCAGCGCTTCCTCATCCGCTACCGGGATGCGCAGGGCGTGAGCGCCTCGCGCGTGTCGAGCCTGGGCAGCAACGTGCTCCGGGTGCTGCGCAGCCAGCCGGTGGTCGTCGCGCGGCTGACTCCCGACGAGCGCGCCGAGCTGGCCGCGGATCCGGACGTGGAGTTCATCGAGCCGGACTCGCCCCGGAGCTCGCTCGGCGTGACGGCTCCCGCCAGCCCCTGGGCGGCGCAGCCGGCGGTGCGGCAAGGCAGCCCTCGCGAGTACACGCCGGGCCTGCACATGGTGGGAGCCCCCTGGGTCTGGGACAAGAGCCAGCTGGGCGTGCTGGACGCGGATGCGCCCATTGGCGAGGGCATCCAGGTGTGCCTCATCGACAGCGGCATTGATCTGGATCACCCGGAGCTGAAGGCGGCCCTGGTGGGCGGCAAGGACTTCGTGGATGGGGACGGGCTGCCGTGGGACCGGAGCGTGGAGGGCTGGGGTGAAGGCCACGGCACGCACGTGGCGGGCATCATCGCCGCGCAGCTCGGCTCGGGCGGCGCCAACGTCAGCCCCGACATGGACCGCAACGGCGTGGTGGGCGTGGCCCCGGGCGCCCGGCTGCTGATTGCCCGGGTGATTGGCGTCGAGGGCATCGCCTGGGCCAGCGACATCATCGCGGGGCTCGAGTGGTGCCAGCAGCAGGGGGCGCAGATCGCCTCGCTGTCCCTGGGAGGAGGCACGGGCAGCCGCATCGAGCGCGAGGCGTTCAAGGTCGCGGCTGATCACGGCATGCTCATCGTCGCCGCCGCGGGCAACAGTGGCGGACCGCTGGACTACCCGGCCGCCTATCCCTCGGTGCTGGCGGTGGGAGCGGTGGATCAATCGATGCGCCGCGCGCCGTTCTCCGCGCGCGGGTGGAACCTGTCGCTGATGGCCCCGGGGGTGTCCGTGCTCTCCACCGTCATCCGCGAGCAGGGCACCATCTCCCAGGTGGAGGTGGGAGACATCCACTACGCCTCGCGCCCGCTGTACCTGGCGCCCGCGGGCCAGCAGTCCGGCAAGCTGGTGGACTGTGGCGACGGAGACTCGCTCAGCTCGTGTCCCAAGGCCACCTGTGACGGCTTCGTGGCCTACGTGGACCGCAGCGACCGGGTGCCGCTGCCGACGCAGCTCTCCAACGTGATGAAGCAGGGCGCTCGCGCCATCATCGTCGGGGACCTGGAGCGGGAGGGCGCGCAGGGAGATCTCTCCATTGGCCGGCGGGGGCACTGGATTCCAGGCGTCCTGGTGAGCCACGACGTGGGCCTGGCCATGCGGCGGATGGCGGGCCTCAACGTGCACGTGAAGCTGCACAAGACGGACTACGCGCTGGCCTCGGGCACCTCCATGGCGGCCCCGCACGTCTCGGGGGTGGCGGCCCTCGTCTGGAGCAAGCGGCCCTCGCTCACCGCGGCCCAGGTGAGGGAGCTGCTCGAGAGCACCGCGAAGGATCTGGGCGAGCCGGGCCTGGACTGGGACACCGGCTACGGGCTGGTGCAGGCCTCCGCCGCCATTGAGGCGCTGAAGCGCTGAGGCAGGCAGGTTAGAAGGGGGCATGATCAAGCCAGGCCTCACCCTCGCCACCCTCCTCGCCCTCGCCTCTTCGGGTTGTGCCTCGGGCTCGGGGACGCGGCGCCTGGAGCGGGAAGGCAATGCCAGCCTCACCGGCGTCGTGGTGCCTCCCGCGAGCGCGGTGCGACAAGGGACCACCTCCTGTGCCGGAGTGAGTATTCGTGTGGCCCACGCCAGCGAGCCCGCGCGTTTGCTGGGCAGCGTCATGGTGAAGCCCAGCCGGGAGCGCTGTCTGTATGTAGTCTCCAACCTCCCGAGCGAGGCGGAGCTGCGGCTCGAGGTAAACCCTGGCAGCGACTGGCGCTGTGAGAACGGGCACCCCCTCACACTCAGCCCGAGGCCTGGGACGTTGAAGCTGCACGACTACGAGACGGCCACGCGGGACTACCGCGCCACATGCGGCTAGCTCTCCATACAGGGGCCATGATTCGAGCCTGCTTGCTTGCTCGCCGCATGGCTCCCGTGAGGATGGATTGATTCCGCGGCCCCAAGCACGGCAATGTGCTCCAGCTGACAAGGCTCTCTCACCCGTCCGCTGCCCTTGTCCAAGGAGCACCTGCTGCTATGAACGCGAATCGCCTGAGCGCCCTCCCGGCCTCATTGCTTGTGGTGGGCCTGCTGGCCAGCGCTTGTGGGAATGAGGCCCCGTTCCCCTCGCTCGATGAGATGGACAAGCTGAACCAGCTGCACACCATGCCGCGCCACCCGCCGGCGGACACCACCAACCGGCTCGCGGATAATCCGATGGCGTCCTCGCTGGGCAACCGGCTCTTCCATGATCCGAAGCTGTCGAGCTGCGGCACGGTGTCATGCTCGAGCTGCCATGACGGGGACGGACGCACGGTGGCCAAGGCCAAGGCGGACGGCTGCAATGGCGGAGTGACGGGCCGCAACCCGCCCACCATCCTCAACGTGGACTACCTGCGCTGGTTCATGTGGGACGGGCGCGCGGACCGGCTGTGGAACCAGGCCATCCTGCCGATGACGAGCGAGGTGGAGATGAACTCCAACCCCGCCATCCTCCGCGCGCAGCTCAACGCCACGTACATGGCCGACTACACGGAGCTGTTCAACAAGACGCCGGATGACACGCCGGACCCGGAGGTGCTGGCCAACGTGGGCAAGCTGATGCAGGCCTACGAGCGGACGGTGAAGCGGCTGGACTCGCC
Source organism: Hyalangium sp. (assembly GCF_045802625.1). Classification (NCBI taxonomy): domain Bacteria; kingdom Pseudomonadati; phylum Myxococcota; class Myxococcia; order Myxococcales; family Archangiaceae; genus Hyalangium; species Hyalangium sp. Next base: position 74,178 of record NZ_JBJMQP010000052.1, read on the forward strand.
CTTCGACGAGGACGTGAAGCGCTTCCTGGCGGCGGTGGATGCGGGCACGGAGGAGCAGGATCCGGCCTACCTGGGGCTGAAGACGTTCTTCCGCAATGGCCAGTGCATCGCCTGCCACCAGGGCGTGACGATGAGCGACGGCCTCTTCCACAACCTGGGCGTGGCGGACTCCAGCGACAGCGCGGCGGGGCAGCAGGCGAAGATCGACTTCATCCTGAACTGGGAATACAACGCGGCGGGCCCCTTCAGCGACAACCGGAACGGGCAGGACGCGGAGCGGCTGGAGGGGGTGCGCTCGACGCTGGGGGAGAAGCGCCCGGCGATGGAGGGGGCCTACAAGACGCCCTCGCTGCGCAACGTCGCGCTGACGGCGCCGTACATGCACACCGGCGAGTTCAAGACGCTGGAGGACGTCGTCGAGTTCTACAACAAGGGTGGCGACGAGGCGGGCACGTTCGCGGGCGTGCGGACCCAGACCATCAAGAAGCTGGACCTCAAGCCGGAGGAGAAGGCGGCGCTGGTGAAGCTGCTCGAGTCGATGACGGGCACGCCCTGATCAGCCGCCTCCCCCGCCGCGGAGGGCCCGGCGCACCTCAAGCGCGAGCGCCGGGTCATCCGCGGAGGAGAAGTGCTCGGGCAGCCGCGCGAGCGCCCGGGTGACGCAGACGCGCCAGGCGGCATGCTCCGGCGCGCTGATGAGGCCGAGCCGGCGCAGGAAGTGCCCCCAGGGCAGCAGGGCCGCGGCGACGGCCGCCTCCGCATGCGGGTGGCGGTAGCGGCTGTCGGAGCCGGAGCGAGCCCACTCCTCGAGCACCCACTCGGCGGGGAGCAGCAGCGCGGCGGGCTCGCGCGAGGGCTCCTGAAGGGCGCGCAGGCCCCGAGGCACCTCGGGCAACATCACCAGGAGCCACGGGTGCAGCAGTTGAGTGCGCCCCAGCGGCCAGTCGTAGCGCAGGAGCAGCTCGCGCTCGAAGGCCATCACCAGCGCCTGCTGCTCGAGCTGGAGCTGCCGCGGGGAGAGCTGGGCCCACTGCTCGGGAGTGCCGCTCCACGTCCCGCTGCCGGAGCGGCTGGCCTGAGCGCGCTCGAGCCAGCCCGGCTCCAAGTCACCCAAAGGCTCGAGCTGCTCGCGCAGCCAGTGCTCGCTGGGGGCGGGCTCTCGCAGCAGCGCCGCGTCCAGGGTGGTGAAGACGGCGCGCTGGGCGAAGTTCTCGATGTCCCAGCCGAAGAGCCGGGGGCTGTCGCGCACGCCCGGCCACGCGGTGGTGAGCCCCGCGAGCGCCGCCTCCACCCGCCCCCGGTAGAGACACCACTCGGCGAGCTTCAGCAGGGGAACGAGGTGCCCCCTCCACGCGGCCAGCCCGAGCAGGGCGCCATGGACGTCCGCGCCGGGGCGCTGCAGGGCACACTCCACGCGCCAGCTGAGCACCGCCGGCTCGGCGCGGTAGGCGTCGGGAGCGTGGGTCTCCCAGGCGGCGAGGACCTCTTCCAGCTCGGCCTGGCGCCCGCTCTCTCGGAGCAGGCCCCGGAGCCCGCGGCCCAGCTCCAGCGCATCCTCCGCGTCGAAGCGAGGATCCGCGGCGACCTCCCGGGCCAGCGCGAGCCGAAGCTCCAGGGGCACGCTCGTGAAGCCCTCGTGAAAGCCGCGAGGCAGTCCGGTAGCGGCTTGCTCCCGCGTAGAGCCCTGGGGCCGCGAGCCGACGCGCCGCCACAGCTCGAGCACCTGTTGGACGAGCCCGGAGGCCGAGGTGCCCCGGAGCCTGGCCCGCCTCACGCCCGCAGCCGCCAGGGCCAGGGCTTCGGCTAGCCCCCCAGCACGCTCGAGGCGCTCCAGGTCCACGCTCACGCCGCACTGGCGCAGGCGGTGGAGGAACTCCTCCGCGGAGGAGTCCGCGAGTTCAGGCTCGCGCCGGGTCTCATCGAGTCGCTCTTGGCCGCTCATGCCCGTGCCGGGGGAAACACTACCCACCCATAGGGTAGTGCTACCCGAACGCCACGTAAAGCGTAGTGCCCGCAAAGGCACCGGGAGCGGCAGGCGCGCACCGCTCCCAGAGCGGCAGCGGCGCGCGAGCTGAGAGCGGCCTCAGCGAACCAGGTGGAAGGCGGTCTGCCGCTGGTACGCCCAGCGCACCTTGCCCTCCGGGCCGATGATGACGTCCTCCTCCTGGGCCGAGCGCACGGGCTGTCCGCCCCACTCCGGCACCGGCGAGGTCGCCTGCAGCTCCACCGAGTACCACATGCTCGGGATGAGGGTGTGGTCGCCATTGCCCGGCACACCCTCCTGCCGGTCCCACAGGCCGATGATGGAGCCGGCGCCGTGCCCGTTGAGCCCCACGGGGTGCGAGTAGACGCTGCCGTTGATGTTCTCCTGCCGCATCCGCCCGAGCACCGTGCGCAGCACCTCGTTGCCCGTGCGGCCCGGCCGTAGCTCCTCCAGCACCAGATCCTGCAACCGGTTGGACTGGGCCAGGGCCTTCTTCAGGCCCTCGGGCACATCCGTCTCTCCCTCACGCAGCACGTAGCCCAGGTGCTGCGTGTCGGTGTTCAACCGCATCGCGGTGACGCCGAAGTCACAGTGCAGCACGTCTCCGCGCTGGATGACCGGGTCCTCTCCGAGCTGCTCCTCCGTGACGCCCTGCCGCTGCACATCCACCTCGGGCGGGAACCACGTGTCCACGCCCAAGTCACTCAGCCGCTGGCGCATCCACCACTCCACGTCCCGGACATGGGTGACGCCGGGGGTGATGACCGCGCTGGAGAACGCCGTGTCGATGATGTTCCACGCGAGCTTCGTCTCGTCCTCGAAGAAGCGGCCCTCGTCCTCGTTGCGCCACGCCAGCAGATCCACCGGCAGGCCCCCGGAGGGCTTGAGGCGCGCGGTCCACTCGGGGCCCAGGGCCTCGGTCATTCCCTCGTACTCGCCATGGGTGAGCCCGTCGCCGAACGCGAAGACGCGCGAGACGTTGATGGCGATGGACTTCGGCTGACGCTCCTCGAGCACCTGCTTGAGCATCTGCCACTGGTCCGGCCCCCACGGCTCGATGGCCCGCTGTCCGGCAACGGTGGCCCCCGGCTGCGTCATACGCCGTTGCTCATACATGCCGCCCTGGGTGCCGCCTCCGAGCGTGAGGCGCACCACGCCCTTGTCCGGGCCCATGTCATGGAACACGAAGATGGTGCGGCGCCGCGCCGAGTACGCCTTGGCGGAGACGAGCGCCTTGAAGACAGGATCCTCGTTGTACTCGCGCATGGGCACCACCCACATCTCCACGCCGTACTGGCGCATCAGCTTGGGCAGCGCCACCTCGAGCCGCTCCTTCAGCCACGCCTGCTGGCGATCGGCCTGGGCGCGGAGCGTGCCGAAGGGGTGCTCCGGCGCGGCGTGCTCGGAGGAGGTGGGAGGCTGCGCGCCAGTCGTGGCGCAGGCAGAGGCCACCCATAGGGACGCGAGGAGGACGGACAAAGGCGTACGCATGGCCGCGCAGCATGTCACGGCCACAAGCGCCGGGCGTGGCCAAGAGAGCAAAGGGCGCCCGAGGAGCCGCCTACCGCCGCTCCCCGAGCGCCCTCGCACCACCCGGTGCCACTCAGCGCCTACCGCTCGACGGGCCCGCGGGAGAGCACTGAGGCATCCGCCTGGGCTCCCGCGGCACAGCCCTCCGGGGCGCACTGCGGGCCCCCGTCACACGGGCCGCAGTCGAGCAACCCACCGCACCCGTCCGGCACCACGCCGCACGCCCCGCCCTGCGCCGCGCACGTCGCCGGAACACAAGCGCGCCCCGGCACGTACCGCTCGACGCTGGCGAGTGTCCCGCCGGCATCGTTGAACCCGCCCACCAGCAGCACCTCGCCGCCCGGCAGCCGGACCACCCCGCCCCCGCGACGCGGCACCTGGAGCGCCGTCACCATGCTCCATGTGCCCGTGGCTGGATCAAAGCGCTCGGCCGAGGCGAGCGTCCCCGAGGAGCCGTGGTAGCCCCCCACCACCAGCACCGCGCCGTCCTCGGTGAGGACCGCGCCGTGGCTCTCGCGCGGCATGTGTGGAGGAGCCACGAGCGTCCACGTGTCCGTGGCCGGATCGAACAGCTCCGCCGTCTCCGCCGCGCGAGAGGTGCTGCCGCCCACCACCAGCACCCGCCCATCCGCCAGCCGCGTCACGGTGTGGTCCGAGCGGTGCGTGCCCGCCGCGCCCCCCACGGACCCAGCCTTCGTCCAGTGGCCCGTCGACGGCTCGTACAGCTCCGCCTGCATGCCGCTCACGAAGAGCGCCCGCCCATCCGCCAGCACCACCGCCGCCTGCGCGCCACCGTGGCCCCAGCCCGGAGCCTCCGTGGGAGTCCACGTGCCCGTGGCCGGATCGAACAGCTCGGCCGAGCGGAGCTGGCGCCGATCCACGTCCGCGCCGCCCACCACCAGCACCCGTCCATCCGCCAGCAGCACGGCCGTCGGATCGACGCGCGGCATCGTCATGGGCGCCACGAGCTTCCACTCGCCCGTGGCCGGCTCAAAGAGCTCGGCGCTCGACAGCGCGCCGATGAGCTGCTGAGGCGAGCCGCCCACCCCCAGCACGCGCCCGTCCGCCAGCGTCACCGCCGCGTGGTTGCGCCGCGCCACCTTGAGCGAGCCGGTGACGGTCCACAGGCCGGTGGCCGGCTCGAACAGCTCGGAGGAAGAGAGGGTGCGGGTGCCATCATGGCCTCCCGCCGCGAGCACGCGCCCGTCGGCCAGCTGCACGAAAGGCAACAACCGCCGAGGCGTGGACAGCGCCTGTCCCACCTGCCCGGAGACTGGCTCGTCGGCCGCGGGGCCGGAGCTGCAGGAGAACACCGCCGTGAAGAGAATGGCTGCGATGAAGGATTTCGAAAACCGATGCATGACCCCACCTGCCGCGATACGTCGAGGGGGGTCTGAGTAGCCTGACGGTCTGACATGCTTTCCCGTTAACTCTTGAGTGATTCCCGACGGTTGGGACGACACACGAGGACGCACGCGCACATGAGCGCAGAGGATGGGGATCAGGAGCTTCGAGCGCGGGTGCAGCGGCTGGAGACGCTCGTCGCGTCGCTGGAGGATCGGCTCCAGCAATTGGAGGCGCAGGGAGTCTCCGCGGCCCCCACGTCCGGGCCCGCGACGGCCGCGCCTCCGGCGGCCACCGTCTTACCGGCGCCACGCGAGCGCGAGGATCTGGAGGCGCACCTCGGCACGTACTGGCTGAGCCGGGTTGGCATCGTGGCGTTGATCACCGGCATCGCGTACCTGATCACCTACCACTTCGGAGAGCTGGGAGTGTTCGTGCGGGTGGTGCTGGGCTACCTGCTGAGCGCGGGGCTCGGCGCGTTCGGGCTCTGGTTGTCGAAGCGCTACTCCCTCTTCGGCCGCATCGTCTTCGGGGGCGGGCTGGCGCTGGCGTACTTCGTCACCTACGCGCTGCACTTCATTCCCTCGGTGCGGGTGATCGACAGCGAGGCGCTCGCGCTGGTGCTGCTGGCGGGGCTCGTGGTGGGCATCGTGGTCATCGCCCACCGGATGCACTCGGAGACGGTGGCGGGCATCGCCCTGTTCCTCGGGCTGCACACGGGGATGCTCAGCGACATCACGTCGTTCACGCTGATGTCCACCACGCTGCTGGCGGCTGGCGCGCTCTTCTTCCTGGTGAAGAACCGCTGGGTCATCGTGCCCCTGTCGAGCCTCGTCGCCGTCTACAGCACGCACGTCAACTGGGCGCTGCGCGGTGACGGGGTGCCGCCGGGCACACCCAATCCCGAGCGGCTCCTGCTCAGCCTGGGCTTCCTGGCCGTCTACTTCCTGCTCTTCTCGGTGGCCTTGCTCGCCCGGCCGAAGGAGCTGTCCGTCCGGGCCAGCCTCTGCTTCGCCCTGCTCAACTGGGTGGGGCTGGTGGGGCTCGGGGCCTATGAGGTGGAGCGCCGCAGCAGACCGGACCTGTTCACCTTCATCCTCGTGGCGGCGGTGGCGCACGGAGCCGCGGCGGCGGTGGCCCGGTGGCGGCAGGCCCCGGCGATGCTGTTCCATGCCTACCTGTCGCTGGGCGCCCTCACCCTCGCCCTGGCGATGCTTGCGCACTACAGCGGCGCGGCGCTGGCCGCCTCGTGGCTGGTGACGGGCCTCGTGACGGGGCTGTCCGCGCGAGCCACCGCCTCGCCCATCCTGCGCTGGGTGGGCGTGGGCATCCTGTTCGTGGGGCTTGGGGCCACGGGGTTCATCGTGGACAGCCCTCCGGTTCTCGACGCGGTGGCCTTCGCGTGCTTCCTGCTGGTCGAGCGTGCAGGCGAGCTCCGAGCGGACTGGCTGCCTCCACCGGACACGCTCCAGGCGCAGGGCGTGCTCCGGGCGCTGTGCACGGGTGGCGCGGCGCTCGCGATGGTGTGGCTCGTGGGGGAGTGGATGCCTCAGGGGCTCACGACGCTCGGGTGGGTGGTGGCGGCGTTCGGCATGTTCGCCGTGGGCTTTGCCCTGAGCGAGCGCCGGTACCGGCTCGCCGGACTGGGCGTGCTGGCGCTGGCGCTCGGGCGGTTGCTCATCGTGGATCTGGCGAAGCTGCCCACCAATCAGCGCATCATCACCTTCATCCTGCTCGGGGTGATCCTGCTGATCATCTCGTACACGTACACCCGCGTGCGCCACCGCAAGGGGTGATCCGTCTCGAGCTGTAGTTCCCACCTCTATATGTTCTGGGCGCGGACTACTTCGCGTCCACCACCAGGACCATCCAGCGATCCGTGGAGTGGTCGATGCGGACGTTGGAGGCGCCGGCCGCCTGGAGCTGCTGGACAATCTGCTCCAGGAACACGAGCTGCTCCTTGGGCGCCTCCACGAAGAGGTTCTTGGCGCCCTTGGCCTTGACCTTGGCCTTGGCGGGCTGGGAGGCCGCCCCATTGCCAGCGGTGGCCTCGGAGGCGCCGTTGGACGGCTTGGAGTCGTTGTCCTCCTGCGAGGGCTCTTCGGCGGCGGCCGGAGCCGGACGATCTTGCTCCACCTGCTCGCGGAGCTGCTGGAACGTCTTCGGGTTGAGTGTGGCGTCGAACTTCTCCTCGAAGCGCTCCTGCGCCTCCTGGCGGGAGATGTCCGGCTGGTTGCGGATGAGCTCGAGCAGGAACGTGTTGCGCTCCTCGATCTGGGCCTGGGGAATCCTGGGCATCGTCGTTTCCTCGTGAAGGGGTGTCCGAAAGGGCGGCGCAAGCTAGTCGAGTGCCGCCCTCCAGGAAAGGGAGCACACAGGCCGTGAAATGGAGGGCCTCGGACCCGGAATGTCGCCCGGCCCGGGCCCCACCTGGCAGGCGGCCCGAGCGCGGAAAACCTGGCCCCGCGGCCCGCCGGTGGGTAGTGTGCATGGCACCCTACCTGGCTGGTTTCGCGTGAACGTCCTGCCGCCCCTGCCCGAGCTCGTCGCCCAGTTCCTCCAGCGCTTCGTCCACCAGCCGGTGGGGCAGGCCCACCTCGCCCGCTACGCCGTGGATGCCGCCTTCGCTCGCTCCGCCTTCGAGGACCTCTGCCGCCGGGCCGACGCGGGCGAGGACGTGACGGAGCGGGTGCTGATGAAGCTGCTGCCCCACCGCGACACTCCGTTCAACCGCCAGCGCGGGGCGTGGACCGCGCAGTGGGCTGTCATCAACCGCGAGATCAAGCTGTGGTTCCAGAACGTGGGCTGGGTCCCGGACGCGGCGGCGTGGCGGGACATCGCCGGCAACCTCCTGCGCCTGCTCCGAGCGCTGGAGCGAAGCCCCCAGCAGGCCGCCCTGGATGCGTTCGCCGCCTCGGCGCTGTCGAAGGGCTTCCGCTCGGGGTTCCTCAGCCCGGCGCTGCACTGCCTGCGGCCGGACTTGTACCTCGTCGTCAACGCCAAGAGCCGCCGCGCGGGCAACTTCTGCCTCGCGCTGTGGGGCGAGCCCCGCGAGGTGAGCGTGGCCATCGAAGAGTACCTGGAGGCCAACACCACGCTGCGCTCCGTGCTCGAGCGCCTCAAGCCGCTGGGCATCCAGGACGCCGACCACTTCGACGCCTTCTGCCACTGGCTCTGTGACCGGAAGCTGGGGGGCTACCTGGCTCGGAAGAAGGTGGAGGAGCTGGAGGAGGGGCCACCGGCGGATGACGTGGGCGGCGAGCCCGAGGAGGAGGTGGGGGCATGGGTCGTCCGCAACATGCTCTCGCGGCGCAACCTGCGCACCGAGCTGCGGCGCGGCCGGCGCAGCGTGTGGACGGCCACCCAGCGCAGCTCGCGCGAGTGGCTCCAGGATGCCGAGCCCGGGGACCTGGTCTTCCTCTATCAGGCCAGCCCCGTGCGCGAGGTGCTGGGGCTGGGCCGGCTCGTGGCCGCGCCCGTGCCGGTCGGCGAGGAGACCCGCTTCGAGGTGGAGTTCCTCACCGACGTGCTCTCTCAGCCGATTCCGCTCGCGGCCATCCAGGCGCACTCGACGCTCTCGGGGATGATGATGGCCTCGCCGCGCAGCGGGATGGTGCTGCCCATCCGCGCCGATGAGCTGCCCCACCTCGCGCGGCTCGTCTGCGATCGCAACCCCGAGGTGCGCGAGGTGCTCGCGCCGTACCTGCCCCCCGAGGCCACGGGGCTCGAGCCATCCACGCCCCAGGTTCCGCGCGTGCTGGATCTGGCGGCGTGGGTGGACGAGTGGCGACGAACCTCGGGCTACCCGGATGAGACGGACTCACGGGACGCGCAGCAGCGCGAGGCCTGGGCCCGGCTGCTGGCGAAGGAGGCGCTGGATCGGCTCACGCCCGAGGACTTCCGGCCCGTGTTCCAGCTTGGGGTGCTGGGCTCGACGGGGTCCGTGGCCCGCCTCAATCGCTTCTTCCTGGAGGCCAGCGAGGAGGACCTGGGCCGCTTCCGCGCCACGCTGCGCGACGTGCTGTACGGCGAGGGGCGGGAGGAGCAGCGCCTGGACCGAGCGCTCGACAAGAGCGGCGCCGCGTACGTGCCGGGGCTGAGCGAGGGCGTACTGATGAAGTGCCTGGCGCTCGTCCAGCCCGAGCGCTTCCTGGGCGTGTACTTCTCCGAGGGAGACCACGGGAAGGCGCGGATGATGGAGATGCTCGGGTTGCCGCCGCTGCCCGGCTCGCTCTCTCCGGGCATGTTGGCGGTGCGCTCCAATGATGCGCTCCGCGAGGCGCTGGCGCCTCACATGCCCTCGGCGGGGCTGCCAGCCACTCAGGCCATGCGGCGCTTCCTGTACTGGCTCAAGGCCCGGTTGGATCAACAGCCGCCGAAGGAGCTGGATCCGGCCGAGCGCTTCCTGCACGTCACCTCGCTGCGGCGCGAGCGGCTGGAGGAGCTGTGCGCGCTGCTCGAGCACCGGCACCAGCTCATCCTCTATGGTCCGCCGGGCACGGGAAAGACGTTCATCGCTCGAGAGCTGGCGCGCTACCAGGCTGGCTCCGAGGCCCGCTGCGAGCGCGTCCAGTTCCACCCCGCCTACTCGTACGAGGACTTCGTCGAGGGGCTGAGGCCCCAGGTGGATCCCCAGGCGCCGGGCGGGCTGCGCTACGAGTACCGAGCGGGGATCCTCAAGGCGCTGGCGGAGAAGGCCCAGGCCTCGCCCACCGAGCGCTTCGTGCTGCTCATCGACGAGATCAACCGCGCCGCCCTGCCGCGCGTCTTCGGTGAGCTGCTCTACCTGTTGGAGTACCGCGAGGAGCGGGTGAGGCTCGCGGGCTCGGGGGATCTCTTCGAGCTGCCTCCCAACCTCTACTTGATTGGAACGATGAACAGCGCGGACCGCTCCATCGCGCAGATCGACGTGGCGCTGCGGCGGCGCTTCCACTTCGTGCGGATGGATCCGGACGTGGAGGTGCTGCGGCGCAACCTGCTCAAGTGGGACGTGGCGCCGGACGTGTGTGACTGGGTCGTCGAGGGCCTGGAGGCCGTGAACGCGCGGATTGCCCGCTCGCCGGGCCGCGAGTTCTGCGTGGGCCACTCGTTCTTCATGGACAAGGACCTGGACGCCGCGCGAGTCGAGCGCATCTGGCGCCACGACATCGGCCCGATGCTGGAAGACTGCTTCTATGACTCGCCGCAGGTGGTGATGGAGCTGCGCGCCCTCTTCGACGCGGCCCGGCCGGGCGCGGTGGACATGGCTGAATGATGGCGTGGACGCTCACCGAGTGGGAGTGGACCGAGCTGCCCCTCTCGGCCTCGGATGTGCTGGAGGCCCAGGCGCACCTGGGTTCGGCACTCTCCGTGGAGCCCTCCGTGGGAGGCTTTCGGCTGCGCGCACAAGGAGTGGCGGGGCTGATCGCGCTCCCGGGAGGAACGCTGCACGTGCAGCCCAAGGTGCCGGCGCTCAACCTGCTCGCGCTGATCGACTACGCCGCGAGGGAGGTGAGCTGGGGGGAGGACGTGGTCGGCTCGGGGGCGGAGGAGGAGCTGCTCTCGTTGCTCGGCGCGCTCTTCGTTCGCCGGGTGGAGCGGCTGGCGCGCGGAGGCTGGGTGCGTGGCTACCGCGAGGAGGAGGCAGAGCGCCCGACGCTGCGCGGACGGTGGCTCGTGGGAAGAGACATCTCCCGGCCTCCCACGCACCGTCACCTGCTCTCGTGCCGGTTCGACGAGTTCACCAGCGATGTCGCGCCGAACCGTGTCCTGCTCGCGGCGCTGGGGGTGTTGGAGCGCTCCAGCGCCTTCGGTCCGCGCGTCGCGGCCCATGCGAGGGCCCTGGCCTCCACGCTGACCGACGTGCAGCCGCTGGCGGAGGTGCGCGCGGCGGTGAAGATGCTCGCGGCGGATCGCCGCTTCACGGCGTACGGACCCGCGTTGGGGCTCGCGCGGCTCATCCTGGAGAGCGCTGGCGCCCAGGCCACTCCGGGGATTCATCCGCTCTCGTCCTTCATCATCCGGCTGGCGCCCCTGTTCGAGGCCGCCGTGACCCGGGCCTTGGCGAAGGTGGCCGGCGCGAGGGGAGTGATGTGCCACGCGCAGCGCGCGCTCGCGCTGGATACAGGGGGCCAGCTCACCGCCATACCGGATCTCGTCATCGAGCATGGCGGTGCGCGCCTCGTCATCGACGCCAAGTACAAGCTCCCCGCGGAAGGGCTGCCGCCCGCGGAGGACTTCCAGCAGCTCGTCACCTATCTGGCGTGCCTCGACACGCGCCGAGGAGCGCTCGTGCTCCCGGCTCCCGGAGCGGTGCCGGAGGAGCGCACCCTGCGGCTGAAGACCTTCGGGCGCCCGAGCGAAGTGCGCGTCATCAAGGTGCCGCTCGGGGGGCGCGCGAGCCGGATCAGCACGGCGCTGGAGTCCGCCGCAGAGCGGCTCGTGGCGTGGCTGCCCAGCTCCAAGGCGAGCAGCCAACCGATGTGGGAAACCTCCTCGTAACCGAAAGTATCTATTCATCCCTCAGCGCTTTGCGTGGATAAAGTCAGGTAGTTTCAGCAATTTGCGCTGACCAATCCATTCAGCTATCTATTCAGGAAGCTATTCATCTCTCCCTGAGGAGGTTCGCTCGTGGCCTCGGTGGACCAGCTCCTGACCGAACTCGGTCTATTGGGCTCGGCTCGGACGAGCGACCTGGCAACTCGGCTCGGCGTCTCCCAGCCCACCATCTCCCGGCTCATCTCCGCCGCCGGAGACCGGGTCTGCCGAATGGGCTCGGGACGTGCCCGACGGTACGCGCCCACCCGCTCCCTCTCCACGCTGGGCCCGCAACTACCGGTCTATCGCGTCGATGAGTCGGGAAAGGTCCACAGGGACGGCGAGCTCAACCTCCTCGCGAACGGCCGGCACTGGTTGGAAACAGCGAAGGGGATGGGTGTGCTCTTCGAGGGCCTGCCTCCCTTCGCAGCCGACATGAGTCCTCAGGGCTACGTCGGCCGGAGCTTCACCACTCGGTACCCTGAACTCGGCCTGCCCCAGCGCATCACGGATTGGAATGACGACCACCGGCTGATCGCGCTCGCTCGGCGCGGGGAGGACTGCACGGGCAACCTCATCATCGGCGACGAGTCATTGAATCGATTCCTCGCGCAGACACCCACGTCCGTTCGTCCCAGCGACTACCCGGCGCTGGCTCGCTCTTCCATGGCAGGGCAGCCAGGCTCCTCCGCGGGCGGTGCGCAGCCCAAGTTCGCCACCTATTCGGAAGACCGCCATGTGCTCGTGAAGTTCTCGGGTGCTGACGAGGGTGCAGCCGCCCGGAGGTCGAGGGATCTCCTCGCCTCAGAGAGCTTCGCGCTCGAAACCCTTCGTGTCGAGGGACTCCCGGCCGCGAGCTCGCGGTCCTTGTCCATTGAGGGGCGCCGCTTCCTGGAGGTCGAGCGCTTCGACCGCGTGGGCCTCCGAGGAAGACGCGCGCTGCTGTCACTGGGCGCCATTGACGATGAGTACTTCGGACACCGTGACCGGGCCTGCGGGAAAACCGTCGAAGTGCTCGCACGTCAGGTTCCTGGCGCATGAAACGGATGCGGTAGGCTCCGCGCCATGAGGCTCCCTACCGCTTCCTCGGGCAACTCTCTGGCCCACTCATTGCTCGCCACCGCTCAGCAGCTCGCTCCCCGTGTGGCTGCTCGCTCCGAGGAGATCGAGGCCGCTCGCAGGCTCCCGGCGGATCTCGCCCAGGAGCTGGCCCAGGCCGGCTTCTTCCGCATGTTCATCCCCGAGGCCTACGGCGGCCTCGAGCTGCACCCCGCGCGGATCATCGAGATCATCGAAGAGCTCTCGCGAGCGGACGCCTCCACGGGCTGGTGCGTCATGATTGGCTCGGCCACCGCGATGATCTCGGCCTGGCTGCCCGAGGCCACCGCTCGCGCCATCTTCGAGCCGCAGGAGACCATCACCGGCGGCGTGGCCGCGCCCATCGGCCGGGCCGAGCGCGTGGAGGGCGGCTATCGCATCTCCGGCCGCTGGTCCTGGGCCAGTGGCAGCCAGAACTGCCAGTGGCTCGTGGGAGGCGCGGTCATCACCCAGGGAGGCAAGCCGGTCCTGTCCCCCAAGGGCATCCCCGAGATGCGCACGCTCGTGTTCCCCGCCCGAGACGCGGTGCTCCATGACACCTGGCATGCCTCGGGCCTGTGCGGCACGGGCAGCTGCGACATGGAGGTGAAGGAGCTCTTCGTCCCCGAGGCGTACAGCCTCTCGCTCGTCTCCGAGCGCCCGCGCGTGGCTCGCCCGCTCTATGGCTTCCCCGCCTTCGGGCTGCTGGGCGTGGGGCTGCCCGCCGTGGCCCTGGGGATTGCGCGCCGCGCCCTCGACGAGTTCGTCACCCTGGCCCAGCAGAAGGTGATGTACCCGAGCCGCAAGCTGCTGGCCACCCGGCCCGCCGTGCAGCAGACCGTCGCCGAGGCCGAGGCCCTCCTGCGCTCGGCGAGGGCCTTGCTGCACGAGTCCGTCCACCAGGCCTTCGACGCCGGAGCCCGAGGCGAGCTCACCGTCCGCACCCGCGCCGACCTGCGGCTGTCCTATACGCACGCCACGCGGGCCTCGGCGCGCGTGGTGGACCTGGTGTACGAGGCCGCCGGAGGCCCCGCCGTCTTCCGCACCAGCCCGCTGCAGCGCTGCTTCCGGGACGTGCACGTGGCCACCCATCACGCCATGGTGGCCGCTCCCACGCTGGAGACCATCGGCGGCGTCCTGCTCGGCCAGGAGACCGAGACCTCCCTGCTGTGATCAGCCCCATGACTCCGCGTGGAGGCGAGGGCCTGGCGCCCAGAGGCGAGCACCTCCCGGGCGGGCTATCATCCTCCCCACGAGAGGCACGATGAACTTCCCGAGGGAGCTGGTCGAGGCGGTCCGCAGGAACCAGGTCGTCCCATTCGTGGGCGCCGGCGTCAGCATGGGCGTGAAGCAGGGGATGTTTCCCTCGTGGAAGCAGCTCCTGGAGGGGCTCGCCGAGCGGATGACCGACGAGGGCCTGCCCGAGTCCGCCGTCACGGAGGTGCGGCAGCGCATCGCCCAGGGCGACTTCCTCACCGCCGCCGAGCGGGCCTTCACGGAGCTGGGGGCCTATCGCTTCAACCGCTTCCTGCGCGAGCGGCTCCGGGTGCGCCAGCCGACCGATGCGGACCTCCGGGTCATCCGCGCGCTCTGGGAGCTGCGCCCGCCGGTGGTGCTCACCCCCAACTACGACGACGTGCTCCTGTGGGGCCGCGAGGACGCCGAGCCCGTCTCCAATGATCAGGACGACGAGCTCAACCTCATGGACGCCGAGGCCTCCCCGGACACCCCGCGCGTCTGGTACCTGCACGGCACCATCCACCGGCTGGGCACGCTGGTGCTGGCGGGCGCCGACTACAAGCGGCTGTATGGGGACACGGGGCAGCCCTCCAGCTATTCGCAGTACACGAACGCGCTGGTCCGCCTGCGCTCGTGGATCCAGGCGAAGCCCTTCCTCTATATGGGCTTCAGCTTCAGCGATCCGTACGTGCTCAAGCAGCTCGAGCACGTCATCGGCATCACCAAGGGCCGGCAGATCCCCAGCTTCGCGCTGATGAAGAAGGGGCAGATTGACCGCGGGGCGCTGTGGCCCAAGTACAACATCCAGCTCGTCGAGTACGAGGACCACGGCGAGCCGCTCGCGGAGTTCCTGCGCGGGCTGGCACAGGCGGCGTTCGGGAGCAGGAGGCCCGGCGGGGCGCCCCTGTCCTTCTCGACCCCGCCCGCCGCGGGAGATCCTCCGACCGTGGCCCGGCCCACGCTGGAGCAGGAGTACACGCGCATCCTGCGCAGTCAGCATCGGCTGGTGCTGCTGGCTCCCGAGGACGGAGGGGCGCGCTCCCTGGCGCGGCGGGTGGCGGCTCAGTATGGGGACCGAGTCACGTGGCTTGCGCCCCCGAACGTCCCGGACTGCACCGAGGCCGAGTACTGCCGCGCCCTCGCGGGAGACGATGAGAACGCCAGCAGCGTCACGAGCTTCGACGCGCTGGTGGCTCACTTGCGCAAGAAGGCGGCGAGCCTGGGACGGGATCACCTGATCGTCCTGCGCTACGAGTGGGGGCCGTTTGAGCACCTGACGGCGCTGGGGCGCCACCTGCGGCGGATGATGGACGAGCCCTCCTCCTCGGTGGAGTTCCACTTCCTGATTGCCGGGGGCGAGCGCTCGGCGTGGCTGCTGCACAACATGAAGAGCTTCTCGGTCTTCAAGGACGCGCCGCGCCGCGAGGTGCCGGACCTCACGGTGGACGAGGTGCACCAGTTCCTGGACGGCGCGGGCTTCGACGGCTCGCGCTGGGCGCAGAGCGTGCACGAGGCCACGGGCGGCCACCTCGGGTTGCTCAGGGAGGTGCTGAGCAGCGATGGGGCGCTGGACACCGCGACCGTCACCGCGCGGCTGGCGCGCAGTCCGTCGCTCCGGAGCACCATCCACGAGTGCCTGCGCCAGGACGAGCGCAACGGGTACACGGGCGAGCGCAGCTGCCAGGGGGTGCTGGAGAAGCTGCTGGCGGGGCAGCCGGTGCGAGAGCTGGAGCCGCTCGACAACCAGGTGGAGTACCCGGAGGTGCGGCTGTACTTCGCGGGCTTGGTGCGCAGTGACAAGGCCGGGAAGACGACGTTGCGGTGCAAGGCCGTGGAGCAGGCCGTGCGTGAGGCGCTGGCGCGCAAGGACGTGAGGCCGTGAGCCGGTACGCCCTGGCGCTCTGTGTCGCTGTGGTGCTTGGGGCCTCGAGCGCCCGGGCGGCGGCTCAGAGCGATGTGCTGGTGCCCGAGGGCGAGGACACCTCTATTCTCGAGGAGGCCCGCTGGGCGTTCATGGACAAGGTCAACGCCGTCGCCTTCAGCCCAGATGGGCGGCTGGTGGCCTCGGGCGGCGATGACAACCTCGTGCGGCTCTGGGAGGTGAGCACGGGGCGTGAGGTGCGACGTCTCGAGGGGCACACCGATGCCGTGGTGTCCCTGGCCTTCAGCCGAGACGGACTCACCCTGGCCTCGGGCGCCAAGGACACCACCGTGCAGCTGTGGGAGGTGGGCACCGGGCGGGCGCTGCATTCCCTGCGGGGGCACAGGGAGCTCGTCCGGTCCCTGGCCTTCGACACCAAGGGAGAGTTCCTGGCCTCGGGCAGTGGCGACAAGACGGTGAAGCTGTGGAACGTGAGCAGCGGAAAGCTGCTGGACTCCCTGGAGGGCCCGGCGGAGCCCATTCTGGCCTTCACCCCCAGCGGGAAGCTGCTGGTCTCGGGCGGCGGCGGTGCCACCGTGGAGCAGTGGGCCGTGGGTACCGAGCAGCGGCCCGAGTCTCCTCAAGCCTTCGCGAAGGCCTCTTCCTCTGGGAGCCCCTCCGCTCTCGTGAGCCCCGAGTTCCCCAGAGATGCGCCCCTGCCGCTCAGGGAGCCGGGCACGGGCCGCGCCCTCCAGCAAGAGAAGGACGTACAGGATCCCATCCTGGTCTACAGCCCGGATGGACGCCTGCTGGCCTCCGGGGGCAGTGACACCACCGTGCGGCTGCGTGATGCCCGCTCGAAGCTCGTGCTGCACGAGCTGAAAGGGCACCTGGCCCCCGCGCAGTCCCTGGCCTTCAGCTCGGATGGGCGCATGTTGGCCTCGGGCGGCGGCGACAACACCGTGCGGCTGTGGGACGTCGCCACGGGCCGTGAGCTGCGGCTCCTGCAAGGCAACCAGTACCCCGTGTCGTCCGTGGCCTTCACCCAGCAAGGGCGGACCCTGGTGTCGGCGGGCAGCGACGCAGTGATCCACCTCTGGGATCTGAACCAGGGCCGTGAGCAGCAGCGCTGGGAGACCCAGGCCAGCGCCGTAAGCTCCGTGGCAGTCAGTGCCAATGGGACCTTCATGGCCGCGGCCGGAAAAGACGGCTCCGTCTACCTGTGGGAGCCCGCCACCAGCCACGTGCCAAGGAAGCTGACGGGTCACTTGGGCCCTGTGTACTGCGTGGCCTTCAATCCAGACGGGAGTCTCCTGGCCTCGGGCTCGAAGGACGGCACGGTGCGTCTGTGGAAGACGAGCAACGGGGACACCCTCAAGACCTGGACGTGGCACACGGGTCCTGTCCGGGCCTTGGCCTTCAGTCCAACCGAGGAGGTCCTCGCCTCGGGCGGGGATGATGGAAACGTTTTTCTGACCTCCGTCCGGGAGGATCTCTCCTATCGGCTTGATCCCTCCGTTCGCGGCCAGCTGAGTCCCGGGCACGTCCTGTCCTTCGGCTTGAACGTCCCTCTGGCGACCTACAATGGTCCGAGTCCGCATGAAGGCCCCGTCTACGCCCTGGCATTCCGGGGGGACGGACAGCTGCTGGCCTCCGGCGGAAAAGACGCAACCATCCGGCTCTGGGAGCTTCAGACGCTCACTCTCGTGCAGCCCGTACGAGGGCAGACCCGGATCCACGCCGCCTCGCTGAAGAAGCTCCTCAAGGACCCCAAGCTCTCCAAGGCCGTGTGGTCCCTGGCCTTCAGCCCGGACAAGCGCACCCTGGCCCTGGGAGGGGAGAAGATGCTTCAGCTGTGGAACCTGAGCACCGGCCGCCCCTCGCGTGAACTGGAGAGCGCCACGGGCTGGGTCAACTCCCTGGCCTTCAGCGAGGATGGGCTCAGCCTGGCCTCGGGGGATGAGAGCGGCGGCGTCAGGTTGTGGGCTCCGCAGGAAGATCCGCCCCTCCGAGGAGAGCTCCGCGGCGCCAGACAGGGCTGGCTCAGTCACCTTCAAGGCAAGCCGATCTACCGCCATGACGACGGGAGCTTTCTCTTCCGCCAGAGTGAGAATGACTCGCTCGAGCCCATCCGGCCCACGAAGCCGGAGCCGGCACCCCGGCTCTCGCTCGCCAGCCATGAGCTCCGCACCCCGCCTGGGGACTTTGGAGAGCCGGGCGAGCTGATCCTCACCCTCTCCAACGCTCCGGACGCGGGCCGGGCCTATTGGGTCCGCGTCGAGCCGGTCGAGCTTCCTCCCGGGCTCATCCTCGTACCGCCTGACACCGTGCTCCGTCTGGAGCCAGGAAGCTCGGCGGAGCTCCGCGTGGTGCTGTCCTACTTGAGGCCCAAGGATGCTGGCATCCCTCAAGACCCCAAGGCCCAACTCCGGATCATCCACGCCTTTGAAGAGGGCCCCACGGAGGAGCCTACGGAGGGGCTCACGGTCGAACTCCCCCTCGAGCTCCGCACTCCCCAGCTGGAGCTCATCGAGGGGCCGCACGTCGAAGACAAGACCCTGAGCGTCACCCTCAAGAACACCGGGACGCAGCCCATTGGCCCGCTGCTCTTCAAGGGTGATTTCCAGGCGGGCGAGACGAAACAGTCCGGCCCACAGCAGGAGTTCAGCATCGAGCCCGGGCAGGAGCAGTCGCTGAAGTTCTCCGTCCCGCCACCCTTCCTCAAGGCGGGCAAGTTCGCCTTCGCGCTCTCGGCGAATTACGAGAAGTGGCCGCGCACGTGGATCTTCCCCTCCTCCGAGGTGAAGGTCCCCATCCTTTATGGCCTGTACATCGCGCTAGGGCTGGGGGCGCTCCTGCTCTACGCCGCCGTGCACTATGCCCGCGTGTACCGCAACCCCATGGTGGTGCACGCCCAGAAGTCTCCCACCGCCATCAAGAGCTACTCCTTCGAGCACATGATCGCGGCCGACCACGCCCTCCGGCGTGCGAAGCGGCGCGACTCCACCATCACCGCCGCGGGCATCCCCGTCACTCGCTGGGAGCGGGCGCTCTGTGGCGCCAAGACGCCGCGAGACGCGGCCACGGCCTTCGCGGAGTCCATCGGCGGCAGGCTCGGCGCCAGCCTGACCCCCACTTCCTGGGCGCTGTCGCTGCCGCCGCTCCGGCTGCGCTTCGCGCGTGACAGCGCGGTCGTCGTCATCGACGGCACCCGCCTGGAGTCCGGGGATGCCGAGCGGCTCATGGCCGATGTCTTCCAGGAGGGCCGCGGCCCTGGGCAGGTGCTCGTGCTCGACCGCACGCAGGCGCAGAACGCGCGCCAGGTGCTCGAAGGCGTGCCCCGCGTCCGCTCCGTGGTCTTCTCCACCTACCGGCTGCGAGATCTGCTGCTGGCCGATGAGCCCGTGCGGCTGCTGGAGACCACCATCTCCGAACAGGTTGCTGTCTCGGAGTTGTCGCCCTACCAGGTGGCCGGTGGCGTGAAGCTGGAGAACCTCTTCTTTGGCCGCGAGCGCGAGGTGCGCGCCATCGCCGACCGCGCGGTGCGCAACTTCCTCGTGGTGGGCCAGCGGCAGATGGGCAAGAGCAGCCTGCTGCTCGCGGTGCTCCGGCGGCTCCAGGCCCGCTCGGACCTGGATGCTTGCTATGTGGAGCTCGCGGATGGGGATCTGCACCGCCGGCTTGCCCGGGAGCGCGAGCGCGGGCCCGCGGACGGCGCGCCTCTTCCACCCTTCGAGGAGGTCGCCGCAGGTGTGCCCTCCCGGCCCCGCGTGTGGCTGATCGACGAGGCCGACGACTTCATCAGCGCCGATGCCAAGGCCGGCTATCCGGTGTTGCAGGCCATGCGCGCGCTGGCCGAGGAAGGCCGGGCCTACTTCATCCTCGCGGGCTTCTGGGATTTGTACCGGGCCGTGGTGCTGGACGAGAAGCAGCCGCTGCGCAACTTCGGCGAGCACCTCCGGCTGGAGCCATTGGATCAGCGCTCGGCGCTGGCGCTGGTGACCGAGCCGATGACGGCTCTGAGCCTCCAGTGGGACGCGCCCTCCACGCCCGAGTTCCTGGTGGAGCAGGCGGGCCGCCGGGCCAACATGCTCGTGCTGGTGTGCAAGGCGCTGGTGGAGTCCCTGCCACCCGAGACGCACGTGCTCACCCGTGAGCACCTGGAGCGCTCCTTCCGCGAGGACAAGGACTTGCGAGATCAGGGCCGCCGCTGGCGAGGGGATCATCCGCTCCACCGGGCCGTGGTGCGGCAGGCGTTGCTGCTCGGGAAACCCACGCGCGAGGAGGTGCGTGAGGCGCTGAAGACTCGCGGCGCGGACATCCGCTCGGTGGACTTCGACGAGGCGATGGATCACCGCGAGCTGAGCTACGTGCTGGTGCCGGACGGAGATGGGCGCCTGTACTGCCCCGTCCCGCTCATGCAGCGCTACATCGAGTCCGAGCGAAGCCTGGAAGTGGGGCTCGCCGAGGATCTCGAGGACCTGCGCCGCCGAGGCCTGGCCGAGGTGCCCAAACCCGCGTGACGCGAGCCAAGACCCTCACATCAGCTTCACGAAGTTCACGGCGGGCTTCCGCCGAGAGCATCAGCTTCCGGCTCATTTCCCGGTAGCGATTGCTCCTCGGGCGAGAGCTTGAGGGCTTCGTCGAGCACCTGTCGAGCGCGACGCGTCATACCAGGAAGATAGTGCCTCCCTCACGCTTCGTCGAGCAGGCCTCAACGCCTGGCCGCGCAATACGTTGAACACTGTCGCACGCGCTCTCGCCTAGAGTGCGCGCCAGTCCCACGGATTCAGCTCCCGCGGAGGCCTGGGTGGCGCAGAGCCCGTCAGCACCGACGGATGACAAGACCGAGCCCCCGCCCCTGGCCGCCCTCTCCGGGCGCAAGCGCTGGAGCTGGGTCCCGGGCGTCGTCCTGTTCATCGCCTTCACCGTCTTCGTCGTTACTCGCTATACCGAGGAGAAGCGGCTCGCCCAGCTCTTCCTCCAGGCCCGCCCCCTCTGGCTGCTCGTGGCCGCCGGGTTCCAGCTGTGCACCTACCTGTGCGCCGCCACCCTCTGGAGGCGCGTGCTGCGGCGCACCGGCGTCCGGGCTCCGGTGCTCGCCCTGGCGCGCCTGTCCATCATGAAGCTCGCGTTTGATCAGATCCTCCCGAGCGCCGGCCTTGGAGGCTCGCTCGTGGTGGCGCGAGGGCTCCGGCGAGAGGGCGCCTCCACGGGCGCGGCCACCGCCTCGGTGCTAGTCACCAACCTGTGCCTCTACATCTCCCAGGCCCTCACGCTGAGCACCAGCGTCGCCTTCCTCTGGTGGCGGCAGGAGCTGAACGCGCTCGTGCAGTGGCTGGCCACCGCCTTCTGTGTCGTGCTCGCCATCGTGCCCGTCACCATGCTGTGGCTCACCCGCCGCCAGGGCTGGACGCCGCCCCGGTGGACGCGCCGTGTGCCGGGGCTCGAGGCCCTGCTGGGTGCCATCTCCCAAGTGCCCCCCCACCTGCTCCGCAACC
The DNA here is from genome assembly GCF_045802625.1 of Hyalangium sp. Taxonomy (NCBI): domain Bacteria; kingdom Pseudomonadati; phylum Myxococcota; class Myxococcia; order Myxococcales; family Archangiaceae; genus Hyalangium; species Hyalangium sp. Next base: position 95,230 of record NZ_JBJMQP010000052.1, read on the forward strand.
CGCTCCTGCTCGCCGAGGGCACCCTGCTCTCCCTGTCCATCTTCCTCCTGGACGCCGCCACCCTCTCCGCCGCGCTCCGCTCCCTGGGCTACGCCGCCCCACCCAGCACCGTGCTCGTCAGCTTCATGCTCGCCTCCGTGGCGGAGACCGTGTCCCTCATGCCCGGGGGCGTGGGCACCTTCGATGGCGCGTGCGTGGGGCTGCTGAACTTCCTGGGAGTCCCGCTCGAGGAGGCGCTCGCCGGCACGCTGCTGACGCGCGGCTTCACCCTCTGGCTCCCCTTGCTGCCTGGGCTCTACCTCCTGCGGTGGAGCACCCCTCGGGAGAAGAGAGATGAGTGAGAAGCCGCCCTCTTCCGCGCCGGCCTCACCGGCTCCTCCGGCCTGGAGCGCTCCCGCCGGAGCGCTGCTGGCACAACTCGGTGGCAGCTCCTCGGGGCTGTCGAGCGCGGAGGCCGCGGCCCGGCTGGAGCGCTACGGGCCCAACGTGCCCGAGCAGCGCGGCCGGCACTCCCCCGTGAGGGAGTTCCTCTGGCGCTTCCGGGATCCACTGGTGCTGGTGCTGCTGGTGGCCAGCGTCGTCTCCGCGCTCACCGGCGACCTGACCAGCGCCTCCATCATCGCCACCGTGCTGATGATGAGCGTGACACTGGACTTCCTTCAGGAGCACCGCGCCGGGGATGCGGCGGAGCGGCTGCGGCGCTCGGTGGCCCCCCGCGCCCGCGTGCTGCGAGACGGAGTGGAGCAGGAGGTGCCCTCCGCCACGCTCGTGCCGGGTGACGTGGTGCTGCTGGAGGCCGGCAGCCTGGTGGCCGCGGACGCGCGGCTGCTGGAGGCGAGAGACCTCTACGTCAACCAGGCGCTGCTCACCGGCGAGCCCTACCCGGTGGAGAAGGACCCGGGCGAGGCCCCCGCGGACGCCAGCCCCGCCGAGGCGCGCAACGCCGTCTTCATGGGCACCTCCGTCATCAGCGGCACGGCGAAGGCGCTCGTGTTCGCCACGGGCGCGAGGACGTCCATGGGGAGCATCGCCCACACGCTCACCCAGCGCGCGCCCTCCACGGCCTTCGAGCTGGAGATGCGCCGCTTCGGGCTGATGCTGATGCGGCTGACGGTGCTGCTGGTGCTCTTCGTGCTGCTGGTCAACCTGCGCGCGCACCGGTCGCTGCTGGAGTCCTTCCTCTTCGCCGTGGCGCTGGCGGTGGGCCTCACCCCGGAGCTGCTGCCCATGGTCATCTCCGTGACGCTGTCACGCGGCGCGCTGCGCATGGCGGCCCGGCACGTCATCGTCAAGCGGCTGAGCGCGGTGCACGACCTGGGGAGCATGGACGTGCTGTGCACGGACAAGACGGGCACGCTCACCGAGGCGCGCATCCACCTGGAGCGGCACGTGGACGCCACGGGCCAGGAGCGCGCACGGGTGCTGGAGCTGGCGTGGCTCAACAGCCACTTCGAGTCCGGCCTGCGCAGCCCCATGGACGAGGCCATCCTCGCGCACGAGGAGGTGAAGGCGGACGGCTGGCGCAAGGTGGACGAGGTGCCGTTCGACTTCGAGCGCCGCCGCGTCTCCGTGCTGCTGGAGCACGAGGGCCGCCGGCTGCTGGTGGTGAAGGGCGCGCCGGAGCAGCTCTTGCCCTGCTGCACCCATTACGAAGAGGACGAGGGCCGCACCCTGCGCCCGCTGGACGGCGCGGCCCTGGCCGACGTGCAGGCGCGCTTCGCGGCGCTGGGCGAGGACGGCTTCCGAGTGCTGGCGGTGGCCTGGCGCGAGGAGCCGCGGCACATGCAGGTGGCGCGCACCGGAGACGAGGTGGAGCTCACCTTCGCCGGCTTCGCCGCCTTCCTGGATCCGCCCAAGCAGAGCGCCCGGGCCGCGCTGGAGGAGCTCACCCGAGGCGGCGTGCGGGTGAAGGTGGTGACGGGCGATGACGAGCGGGTGGCCCGCCACGTCTGCCGCGAGCTGGGGCTCCAGGTGGAGGAGGTGCTCACCGGCAAGGAGATGGAGGCGCTGGACGAACATGCGCTCCTGGTCCGCGCCGAGCGCGCCTCGCTCTTCGCCCGCGTGTCCCCCGCGCAGAAGAGCCGCATCATCCACACCCTGCGACTGCGCGGGCACGTGGTGGGCTACATGGGGGATGGCATCAACGACGCGCCCTCGCTGCACGCCGCGGACGTGGGCATCTCCGTGGACAGCGCCGTGGACGTGGCCCGCGAGGCGGCGGACCTGCTGCTGCTGGAGCAGGACCTGGCCGTGCTCCACGAGGGCGTACTGGAGGGCCGGCGCACCTTCGGCAACGTGATGAAGTACATCCGCATGGGCACCAGCTCTAACTTCGGCAACATGCTGAGCATGGCGGGCGCCTCGATGCTGCTGCCGTTCCTGCCAATGCGGCCCATTCAAATCCTGCTCAACAACCTGCTCTACGACGTGTCGGAGCTGGCAATCCCGCTGGACGAGGTGGACCCGGAGCAGCTGGCCCGGCCGCCGCGGTGGGATCTGCGCTCGGTGCAGCGCTTCATGGCGGTGTTCGGCGTGCTCAGCTCGCTGTTCGACGCGGCCACCTTCGCCGTGCTGCTGCTGCTCTTCCAGGCCCGCGCCGCGCTCTTCCAGACGGCGTGGTTCATGGAGTCGCTCACCACGCAGGTGCTCGTCATCTTCATCATCCGCACCCGGCGCAACCCGCTGCGCAGCCGCCCCTCGCGCTGGTTGCTGCTGTCCTCCCTGGGAGCAATGGCCGTGGCCAACGCGGTGCCCTTCACGCCCCTGGGGGCGTGGTTCGGCTTCGTGCCTCCACCGGCTCTGTTGCTGCTGGCCCTGGCGGGACTGGTCGCCCTCTATCTGCTGTCGGCCACCGTGCTCCACCGCGCCTTCTCCCGGCGCTCGGCCTGAGCTGGCCCAGCGCTCATGACGCAGCTCGCCATGCGAGACGACCCGGCAGGTAGTCATTACCGCACGAATTGCTGGGGTGCGGCTTGACGTAACACGACGGGAACGATCAGATGTACCACGTCACTCGTCAGGAGGGGACATGGCTGACCATTCCTGGGTGCACGAGCTGTTCGCGAAGTTCGACCAGGGCGACATCGAAGGTTGGGCCGCGTACCTCTCGGAGGACGCCTCGTTCCGCATGGGCAGCGGCGTTCCCGTCTCCGGGCCACAGGGCGCCAAGCAGGTCATCCACGCGATCCTCAGCATGGCGCGCGACCTGCGCCACGAGCTGCTCGACGTGTGGCAGACCCCGCAGGGCGTGGTGGTTCGCGGCGAGCTGTCCATGCACCGCATCAAGGATGGCCGCCGCATCACCGTGCCCTTCTGCAACGTGTTCGACATGAAGGAGCAGCGCATCCAGCGCTACCACTCGCACCTGGATCCCTCGCCCATCTTCGGGTGAGGCCGGCGCCGCGCCGTCGCCTCTCGAAGCACGTTCCCATGGGCGCCCCCCCTTGGGTGAGCGGCATCACGTAGGATGCCACCCATGAGAACCGTTTCCGTAGCCCGGAGGGTCCTGGCTACGAGCCTCGCCCTTGCGCTCGTTGCCTGTAGCGCAACGCACCACTCAGTCGCTGGGCCCACAGGTCCCCGGGACCTAGCGAGATACGTTCTCGTTGTCGAAGAGACTTCTGACGGGCAGGTGTCGCACGCTTGGAAGCCCGTTGAGAATTTCGACCTGAAGAACTTCCACTACAACCCGAGCGCGATGAGAGCACGCCGGGGCATCGTGCGTGTCTCGACGGGCCTGAAATCCTATTGTGCTGGCCGACGTGAACAGTGCGAGACCGACTGCCTGGCAAGTCGCAGACCAATCCCTGTCGGCCACCTGCAGTACCCCGCCTACCGCGGGCCGTGGCGTGTGAACAAAGGATGGTGGTGCCAAGAGGCCTGCTTGAAACTCGAGGACATGTGCAATCGGGGAATGGGTGAGTGGGCCGAGGACCACGCTGCGGAGTTTGATGCGATCGATCCTGCGGTTGACTGGATCAAGAAGCACCGCCAGCAGCTTCTCGCGGGCACCGTCATCGTCATCGCTGGGGTTGCCTTCACGGTGGCGGTGGCTGCTTCGGCGGGAGGTGCTCTTATCCTGGTGCCCGTGGTGCTGCTCGTGGAAGACGCCTCTGGGCCGACCCCGGCTACACGGCTCGCGGGGAATGTCCCGTGAGGATTTTTGAGACGCTTGCTGACGCATCGCAGTTTGCCCGGTCCCGGCAGCATTCAGCTACGTCCGCAGGCCAAGAGGAAGAGGGCGAACTCTGGCGCTACCTCCGAGAGACCACCGACTTCAGCCATCAACTGGGGCAAGCCTACCGCTTTGAGGATTATCTTCAGGGTGTTCCCTCCACGAGCCCGCCCTACGTGAGCGCAGCGCTGGACTCACGTCAGGAGGCAACATCGCGACGTGCCATGGCTCTCGCGCTCAAGGCACTCGCGGTGACACACGGCCCGGAACAAGCGCGGCATGCGCTCGTACTCGTCCACCTTGTGAACTTCCTCGCGGACACTGGGCAGCTCGATGATTTCGCGGACTTCTTTACCCACCGCCTCGACTATGCGCCGCTGGCCATGGCTTCCTTTGCAACGCGTGAAGAGGCGGAAGCCTGGCTGAAGGAGCTGGAGGAACCTCCCAGTCCGGCCCGCATTCTCATTGGAGATAGGTATTATCTCGCTTGGTATTCCCGCGAGGACGGCTCTCAGGATATCGCTCGCGACTTTACGATAGAGCCCTACATTGAAGAGCTCACAGCGCGTGGAATTCCTCCCAACTCACCCTCTTTCCAAAGCCGAAAAGAAGCCGAGTCGTGGCTGGCGAGTCACCCTGCCTCTCCCTTCGCCTTCCTTTCCCTTGCTGGGGAGTATTACTTCGCGGTGCACCACAAGCGGCTGAGGCGGCACACCCTTCACCCGGTAGCACTCAGCTTGAGTGAGTGGGCAGCAGAGAAAGAGGCCGCCAAACGTCAGCCATCACAACGTAGGACGGTCCGACAAAGCCAATAACCGTGGCCATAGTGCTTACTTGCGCACCAGTGTCCCTGGCATTGCTCCTCCTTGAATACTTTTACGCTACGCTTCTCTGATCCTCGGAAACGGCTTCAGGAAATGTTGCACCACAGTTCGCGCACCGTGCCTGACAGTGGGAACAGCGCTTCCGTATGCTCACAGAATCATCAAGGCTTGTTTCTGGCGACCATTCTACCGGCTTGATACCACCAGACAATTTGGCGCGGCGACAAGCTGCATCTGCCTGATCGACCAATCGTTTGAGAGTGGCCTCATTATCCTGACGCACGGAAAACCCGACGGCGCCGCGCACGGTCAGTTGAGAGGCTTCAAACGTGATGAGAAACCCAGGTCCGAACGCCTCGGCGAGTGCGTCTGCGCATTGCTTGGCATCTCGAGCGTTCGTGGTCAGTAGTACGAACTCATCACCGCTCTTCCTAAATGGAATCGCCGAAAACCGTGCTCCTATCTCAGCAATCCGGCTGCCAGCTGCGGAGAGTGCAGCATCTCCCGCATCGTGCCCAAAACGATCATTGATCTCCTTGAACCCGGGTGGATCTCGAGGCGCGCGTGGGGACGTTCTCCGCGGGAGAGAAGCAGCGGCTGGAGCTCCTCCGCGCGCTCCTGCAGGGCGCCCGTGTCCTCATCTTGGACGCCCACCAGCGTGCTCATGCCTCAAGAGGTGGAGCCCTTCTTCCAGCAGCTCGCCCGGCTCAAGGCCCAGGGCCTGGCCATCCTCTTTATCAGCCACAAGCTGCACGAGGTGTTCGCCCACTCCGACCCAAGTACGCCGAGGCGCTGAAGAAGGCGCAGATGGCGGTGGGCGGCAAGTCGGCGTGACACGAGTGCCGGCGGGCAAGGTGATGAGCGTCCAGGAGCTCAACCAGATGCAGTGGGTCGCTCTGGGCGTGGCAGGCCCGGTGGCCGACGAGCCCAAGTAGTCCCCTCTCAGGGCGCGCGTCCAGACGTCCCCTGCGTCTGAACGCCACCCCTGGAGCCCGTGAGCCGAGCCCGGGGGCGACCCACCGCAATGTTCACCACCCTGCCGGCCAAGGCGGCGGATCACCCAGGGCCTTGCGGGGGTTGATAACGTGAGACCCTCAATGAGGAGCCACTCCCTGGCCAGTCGAGGAGCGCGGCGTTGTCAGAAGCGCAGATGAGCCCCCTGCTGCTGGTGGATGACGACCCCTCCAGCCTCCATGCCCTCGAGAGCGCCCTCGCTCCCCTCGGACATCCTCTGGTGAAGGCCTCCTCTGGCAAGGAGGCGATCGAGCACCTGCTCCACGCTCCGTTCACCCTGATCCTCCTGGCCGTCACGATGCCAAGCCTGGAGGGCTTCGAGACAGCGCGGCTCATCCAGCAGCGCACGCTCGCCCCGCATCCTCCCATCCTCTTCCTCGGTACCTCGGCCCCTGAGGTGGCTCACCTCCGGCAGGCCTATGCCTTGGGCGCGGTGGACTACCTCGTCAGGCCCTTCGACGCGGACTTGCTCCGGACGAAGGTGTCCGCCCTCGTGGAGCTGGCCGCCGCCCGGCAGCACGCGACGGAACAGCTTCGCTTCCAGGAGAGCATCCTCCAGCACGCCCAGGACAGCATCATCGTCACCGATCTCTCCGGTCACATCACCCACTGGAGCCAAGGCGCCGAAGCGCTCTTCGGGTACACGGCGTCCGAGATGCGCGGCCAGACGGTCCAGCGGCTCTACCCCGAGCAGGACACCTCGGCCCTGGCGCAAGATCTGACCCGGATCCTCGAGGGCCAGGACTACGCCGGCGAGTGGCGGGGGCGCCGCAAGGATGGCACCGCCCTCTGGGTGGACGTCCGGACCAGCCTGATGCGCGACGGCGGCGGCAAGGCGGTGGGCTTCATCGGCGTGAGCCGGGACATCACCGCGCGCAGGCGCGCCGAACAGCGGCTGCGCTTTCTTTCCGACGCGGGGCGGCTCCTCATGGAGGGCACGGATGATGTCGATGCCCTCCTGCGGCGCGTGGCTCAGCTCGCCACGGACTCCCTCGCGGACATCTGTAGCGTGGACCTGGTGCAAGAGGACGGCACGCTGCGCCGGCTGTCGATCGCCCACCGCAAGTCCCTGCCGGAGCCGCTGATCCAGCAGAGCCTGCGCTTCCCGCCGCGCCTGGACTCCCAGAGCCCGTTGGTCCAGGCGCTGCGCAGTGGCAAGACGCTCCTGTTCGCGGACTTCGTTCCCCTGCGGCAGCAGGCAGCACAGTCCGCCGAGCACCTCCAGCTCATCGAGGCCCTGGACGTCCGCAGCACCCTGGTGGTGACGCTCCAGAGCCAGGGGCGGGCGCTGGGCCTCCTCTCTCTGTCCGTGTGCGCGCACAGCCCGTCCTTCGATCAGGATGATCTGGAGCTGGCCGAAGAGCTGGCCCGGCGCGTGATGGGCTCGCTGGAGACACGCAGCCTCTTCCGGGAAGCCCAGGCGGCCCTGCTCCAGGCGGAGAAGGAGAAGCGCACGGCGGAGATCCTCTCCCGGGTGGGCCTGGCCTTCGCCTCCGAGCTGGACCGGGACAAGCTGGTCCAGCGCGTGACGGACGAGGCCACCGAGCTCACGGGGGCGGCCTTCGGGGCCTTCTTCCACAACCTCGTCAATGACAAGGGCGAGTCCTACCTGCTCTACACGCTCTCGGGAGTGCCCCGCGAGGCCTTCTCGCGGTTTCCCATGCCGCGCAACACGCGCATCTTCGCGCCGACGTTCGAGGGCAAGAGGACGATGCGGCTGGATGACGTCACCCAGTCTGCGGAGTACGGCCACAACCCTCCCCATCACGGGATGCCAGCGGGGCACCTGCCGGTGCGCAGCTACCTGGCCGTGCCGGTGAAGAGCCGCTCCGGACAGGTCCTGGGAGGGCTCTTCTTCGGGCACCCAGAGCCGGGCCGCTTCCGCCAGGAGCATGAGCACCTGGTCGAGGGCCTGGCGGCTCAGGCCGCCGTGGCGCTGGACAACGCGCTGCTGTACCGGCAGGCGCAGCTGGCCGCCAGCCTGCGAGACGAGTTCCTGCAGGTGGCCGCCCATGAGCTGCGCACCCCCACCACCTCGCTCACGCTGAACGTCCAATCGCTCCTGCGCGCCGCCAAGGAGACGGGAGCGGTGCTGTCGCCGGAGAAGCTCCGCGCCCGGCTGGAGGGCGTGGAGCGCAGCGCCGGAAAGCTGAACGTGCTCGTCAGCGAGCTGTTGGACATCTCGCGCATCACGTCCGGGAGCCTCCACCTGGCGTGGGAGGAGGTGGATCTCTCGGCGGTGGTCCGGGAGGTGGCCTCGCGCTTCGAGGCCCAGGCGGCTCAGGCCCACGCTCCCATCCATGTGGCGGCGGATGGGCCGCTCGTGGGCCGCTGGGACAGGCTCCGGCTGGAGCAGATCGTCACCAACCTGCTGAGCAATGCCCTCAAGTACGGCGCGGGCCACCCGGTGGCCGTGGACACGCGTGTCATCGGCGCGCACGCGCAGCTGACCGTGCGCGACGAGGGCATCGGGATTGCGCCCGAGGCCCTGCCGCGCATCTTCGGGCGGTTCGAGCGCGCCGTGTCCGAGCGCCACTACGGCGGGCTGGGGCTGGGGCTCTACATCACCCGGCAGATCGTGGTGGCGCTGGGAGGCACCGTCCACGTGGAGAGCCTCCCCGGCCAGGGCGCCACCTTCACCGTCGAGCTGCCCCTGTCTCCACCGGGCTCCATTGAGTGAGCCCCGGGCGGGTGCTACGAGCTCCAGTCTCTACCGCCGCGCCAGCCGGCCTCGCCTCCCTCCGAGCCCTCGATGACGAACACCCTCCTCCGCAACTGCCACGCGCTCGTGCCCGATGCGCGCGGTGTCCCCACGATTGCGCGCAACCAGGACATCGTCGTCCGAGGCAATCGGATCGTCGCCCTCCGCCCCACCGGCCAGCCTCCCGAGCCGGACCTCGACGTCCTCGAGGCCCACCAGATGCTCGCCATGCCCGGGCTCATCAACACGCACGCGCACGTGCCCATGGTGCTCTTCCGAGGCCTGGCCGAGGACGTCCCCATCGAGCGCTGGTTCAACGACTTCATCTGGCCCCTGGAGAGCAACCTCACCGAGGAGGCCGTCTATTGGGGGATGCAGCTGGGCTTGATCGAGATGATCGAGGGCGGCGTCACCACCGTGGCCGACCACTACTTCTTCATGGATCAGGTGGCCCGCGCCGTCGAAGAGGTGGGCACCCGGGCCCACCTGGGCTGGGCCGTGTTCGGCAGCCGGGGGCTCAAGGCGCTCGAGGAGACCGCCGCCTTCGCCGAGCGCTGGAAGGGCGGGGCGGGCGGCCGCATCACCACCTGCATGGCCCCGCACGCGCCGTACACCTGTGATGACGGCTTCCTGCGCGCCTCCGTCGAGCACGCGAAGCGGCTGGGCATCGGCATCCACATCCACGCCGCCGAGGAGATGAACCAGACCCGCGCCAGCCTGGAGCGGCGCGGGATGACGCCCATCCAGGTGCTGGATGACACGGGCGTGCTCAGCGTGCCGGTGATCATCGCCCACGGCTGCGGCCTGCTGCCCGAGGACACCGAGCGCCTGTCGCGCTACCGCGACCACGTGGGCATCGCGCACGCGCCCAAGACGTACCTCAAGCTGGCCATGGGCCTGACGCCCATCCCCGCGCTGCGCCGGGCGCGCATCCCCGTGGGGCTGGCCACCGATGGCGCCGTCAGCAACAACACGCTCGATGTCTTCGAGAGCCTGCGCCTCATGGCCCTGATGCAGAAGCACGACGCGAGCGACCCCGAGGTGCTCCCCCTCTCCGAGGCGCTCGACATCGCCACGCGCGGCAGCGCGGCCGTGCTGGGGATGGGCGATCGGCTCGGCCAGCTCGCGCCCGGCTACCTGGCCGACATCATCCTCGTGGACACCAGCGGCGCCCACTGGCAGCCGCCCCACAACCTCGCCGCCGGCCTGCTCTACAGCGCCCGCGCCAGCGACGTGCAGACCGTGATGGTGGATGGCCGCGTCCTCATGCGCGACCGCCGCCTGCTGACGATCGACAAGGCGCGCGTGCTCGCCGAGGTGGCCCGCCACATGGAGCGCTTGGCCCAGCGTGTGCCCAACGCGCGTATCCAGACCTACAAGCCGTAGCACCCGAATACATGTATCGGCCCGCTGATCCGCGGAGCCATTCATGACGCACGAGGCAAAACCTCGCGCGCCGGGTCGTTCATTGCCTCACACCCTCAACTCCAAGTGTTTTCGACTTGCCGTTTTTCACTGGGCGAGTAACGCTTTTTCCTCCAATTTCTCACTGGGCAAGAATCCCTGACTGTTCTCGGAAACAGCCAGTGTCCCGGTGCAGAGGTGGTCGCGGCTCCGCCAGCCGCTCTCTCGAACATCGAGGGGGGGATACCCCATGACGCTGCGCACTGTAGGAAGGGCACTCCTGCTATCGGTGGCTCTGACCGCCATCTCCTGCGGTGGGAGCGCGAGTGAACCCTCACCGGATCCAAGCCCGCCCCCTCCGCTCACGGCCCGCCAGGCTGTCCGCAGCACCAACAAGGTGCTCATCCTCGGCAGCAGCGTGGCCGGTGAGCTCAGCAGCCGCGAGGCAGCGGCCGTCCAGGCCTGGGAGCCCACCGCGCAGATCGACGTGGTGACACCGGAGCGATGGAGCGCGCTCACGGCCACGGACTTCATGTCCTACCGCGCGCTGCTCATCGGCGACGCGGCATGCCAGAGCGGCACGGCCGCGTTCCAGGCGGCCATCGACAACCGCAACATCTGGGGCGCCGTCGTCGATGGCGATATCGCCCTGCTCGCCACGGATCCGACCAGCAACGGCACGGACCAGCTGGTCGAGAACGGCATCCGCCACGTGCTCAACTCGGCGCAGAACCTGACGGGCATGTACATCTCGCTCGGCTGCGCCTACCAGGACGCCACGGCCGACACGGCGGTGGCCCTGCTGGAGCCGTTCGGCGCCTTCACGGTGCAGGGCGTGCCGGACTGCGCCAACGCCGGGCACGTGTTCGAGATGAACAACGATCTGCTCTCGCGAGATCTCCGGGACGGGGGGCTCGGCGGCGCGGGTGGCTGCGTGGCGCGCTCGGTGTTCACCTCCTATCCGAGCCACACCTTCGCGATCGCGGCGCTCGCGATGAGCGCCTCCGGTGTCACCGTTCCCGGCCAGCGGTTCTACATCGACTACACCTCGAGTCAGGACGGCCCGGTGCCCTACCTGGGGACGCCGTACCTGCTCGAGCGCGGCTCGATGCCGGTGGGCGCCGGGTGCGGCATGCCCGAGGCCCCGCCCAGTGAGGAGTGCGACCTGGGCGATGGCATCAACGGCGCTCCGGCGACGGACGGCCAGCTGCCTGAAGAGACCTGCTCGTGGTCGTGCCACAACCACTGGTGCGGCGACGGCCAGGTGGACACCGAGCTGGGCGAGGAGTGCGACAACGGCGCCAAGAACGGCCGCACCGGTGACAGCTCCGGCGCCATCGGCACGTGCACCTCGTTCTGCAAGATCCCCCATCTCCCCATCCATCCGCCGACCGCGCTCTGCAAGAACGTGACGGTGCAGGCGGGGAACGCCTGCGGCGCGGCCGCCGACATCAACAACGGCTCGTTTGATCAGGACCACGATCTGGTGGGCTGCACGCAGAGCCCGGCCGGCCCCTTCAACCTGGGCAACACGACGGTGACGCTCACGTGCACGGACCAGGGGGACCGCTCGGCCACGTGCACCAGCGTGGTGACGGTGACGGACAACGTGCCGCCGACAATGACCCTCGTCCAGCCAGTGAACCAGTCGCTCGAGTGCACCAAGGGCGCCACGTACACCGACCCGGGTTACAGCGCGAGCGACGTCTGTGAGGGGCCGCTGCCCCAGAGCAGCATCACCACGACCGGCACGGTGAACATGGGAGCGTCCAACACCTATACGCTGAGCTACCAGGCGAAGGACATCTCCGGCAACCTGTCTCCCCTGCTCTACCGCACGGTGACCGTCGCCGACACGCTGCCGCCGGTCATGACCCGCCTCGGCGCGGAGGTGATGACGAAGGAGTGCGGCACCTCGTACGTCGAGCAGGGCGTCACGGCCAGCGATCAGTGCGATGGCAACCTCTCCAGCAGGGTGACTCGCACGGGCGCGGTGAACATCTCGGCGGTGGGCGACTACCTGCTGCGCTTCAACGTGAAGGATGCGGCCGGGCACTCCGCCGCCGAGGTGACTCGCACCGTCTCCGTGCGCGACAGCTTGCAGCCCACCGTCACGCTCAATACCCCCACCAGCCAGACGGTGGAGTGCGGCAGCACCTACGTGGATCCGAGCGCCACGGCCACGGACAAGTGCGTCGGGACGCTGCCGGCCACGGTCAACACCAGCAACCTCGACATGGGCGTGCCGGGTAACTACACCCTCAACTACAAGGCCACTGATCCTTCGGGCAACACGGGCGTCTCGGCCAACCGCACGGTGACGGTGAGCGACACGCTGGCGCCCACGCTGACCCTCAACGGCTCGGCCACCGTGGCGCTGGAGTGTGGCTCGACCTTCATCGACCCGAAGGCCAAGGCCATCGACCAGTGCTACGGCGACCTGACGGGCTCCATCGTGAAGACGGGCAGCGTGGATAACAAGGTGCCCGGCTCGTACACGCTCCACTACAACGTGCAGGATCCGAAGAACAACGGCTCCCCCGAGGTGACTCGCACCGTCACGGTGCGCGACACGGTGCCGCCCATCATCACCATGTCCGGCCCGCCGAGCCAGACCGTGGAGTGCGGCAGCGCGTACGTGGATCCCGGCGCCACGGCCAATGATGCGTGCGCGGGCCCGGTGGCGGCGGTGGCTTCCAGCTCGGCGAACGCGAACACCCCGGGCAGCTACACCCTCACCTATACGGCGACGGATCCCTCGGGGAACAAGGCCACGCTGTACGCCGCCCGCACGGTGACGGTGAGCGACACGGCGCCGCCCACGCTGACCCTCAACGGCTCGGCCACCGTGGCGCTGGAGTGTGGCTCGCCCTACGACGACGCTGGCGCTACGGCCAATGACACGTGCTTCAAGGACCTCACCAGCCGCATCGCGCGCACGGGCTCGGTGAACCCCGGCGCCCCGGGTACCTACACCCTCACCTTCAACGTCTCGGATCCGGCGGGCTGGAGCGCGCCCTCCGTCTCGCGCACGGTGACGGTGACAGACTCGCTGGCGCCGACCCTCACGCTCGCGGGCTCGCTCAACCCGCAGGTGGAGTGCGGCACGCCGTACACGGATCCTGGCGAAACGGCGGCCGACGTCTGTGCCGGCGACCTGAGCTCCTCCATCGCCAAAACGGGCTCGGTCAACACCGCTACGCCGGGCGACTACCCCCTGAGCTACTCGGTGGCGGATAACGCCGGCCACAGCGTCACCGCCAGCCGGCTGGTCGCGGTCCGGGACACGCTGGCGCCGCAGATCCAGCTGCTCCCGGGAGCCTCCGTCCTGCCGTGCAATGGCTCGCCCTATGTGGATCCGGGCGCCACTGCCTCGGATCTCTGTGCCGGGAACCTCACTCCGAACATGGTGATTGCCAGCAACCTCGACCAGTCCCACACCGGCCAGTACGCCATCACCTACAGCGTGGCGGACCACGCGGGCCACACCACCACCGCCGTCCGCCCGCTCACGGTGCAGGGAACGAACATCCACCTGAACGACTACAACCTCTTCCTGCTCGAGGACTACACCGGGGGCCACGACGTGCAGGGCAAGGTGGCCGCCGGCGGCAACATCTCCATGACGGGCTTCTCCGTGGCCGCCAGCCTCTATGAGAGCGACATCTCCCAGGCCCTGGTGGCGGGCGGCAACCTGACCCTCTCCCAGGGCGGCATCTGGGGTGACACCTTCTACGGAGGCACCTACAGCGCCGACTCCGCTGTGGTCCAGCACCGCGGCACCCTGGCGAAGGGCACGCCCATCAACTTCGTCGCCCGCTTCGGCGAGCTGCGCACCCTGTCCTCGCAGCTCGCCGGCATGAAGGTCAATGGCACCACGACCGTCGAGTCCTGGGGCGGCATCACCTTGAACGGCACGGATCCGTCCGTGAACGTGTTCAACGTGAGCGCCAGCGCCTTCACCGGCGCCAAGGCCCTGTCCATCAGCGCGCCCGCCAACTCCCTGGCGGTGGTCAACATCCGCGGCACCTCCGCCACGCTCAACAGCTTCGCCACCTCGTTCGGTGGGGGGCTCGATCAGCGCACCGTGCTCTTCCACTTCCCGGAGGCCACCACCATCTCCGCTCAGGGCATCGGCATTCCGGGGACGGTGCTTGCTCCCTACGCTCGCATCACCTTCAACAATGGAAGCTGGGATGGAGGCATCTACGCGGTGTCGCTGACGGGCACGGCCGAGGGCCACGTCAACCCGCTGCCCGATCGCAGCGTCTGCCAATGACGGTTGTCATATAGAGGGGAGCCATGCTTGTCCCCTTCGTTGCTCTCGCCCTGCTCGCCGCCGCGCCGAGCCCGCTGGAGGTCGTCAAGTCGGGCTACACCGACGTCCAGGAGACGGCTCGCGCGCCTGGAGTCAGCATCGAGCGGCTCGTCACCGCCGTGGACAAGTTCGTCGACTTCGAGGAGCTCGCGCGGCGGGCGCTCGGCGAGACGTGGGAGAAGATCACCCCCGCGCAACGCAAGGACTTCACGAGCGCCATGAGGGGCATGCTGCGCGCCTTCTACGCGCAGAAGACCCTGGCCCTGGCCAATGCCGAGGTGGAGTACGGCCAGCAGACCCTCGACGGGGATGACGCCCGGGTCAGCACCTTCGTCACGATCGAGGAGCTGCGCGTCCCCATCGATTACAGGCTCTACAAGCTGGCCCGGAAGGCGGGAGGCTGGCGCATCTACGACGTCATCACGAACGGGATCTCGCTGCTGGAGGACTACCGCGGCCAGTTCCGAGAGATCCTGGCCCGTGACGGCTTCGCTGGGCTGCTCTCCACCTTGAAGATGCGGCAGGCGCAGGTCGAGAGAGCCGCTGGCCAGCTCGGGAGCGGAGCGAGCGGCACCCACGGCCCAGGGGCTCCGGCCCACGGCAAGAAGCTCCGGACTGGGAAGAAGCCGTAACGGCGCGAGTCACCGGCTCGGATAGCACCCGGCTTGCCGGGCGCGCTCTCGCACCAGCGCCAGCACCAGCTCACAGGCGGGCATCGGCCGGCCCACGAGCTGGCCGAGCTCGACCACCGCGCCGAGGAGCGCGTCGATCTCCATTGGCCGCCCTCGCTCCAGGTCCTGCAGCATGGAGGTCTTGTGCGCGCCCACCTCCGCCGTGCCCTGGATCCGCTGATCCAGGCCGATCAGGAACCGGACTCCGAGCGCCTCGGCGACGGCCTGGGCCTCGACCATCATGGTGCGTGCGACCGCTCGCAGATCGCTCTCAGTGGCCAGCCGTTCGAGCGTCGCCCCCGTCAGCGCCGACAGCGGGTTGAACGCGAGGTTCCCCCAGAGCTTGACCCAGAGCTCATCCCGGATGCGCGGCCGCACCGGGGCCTTCAGCCCCGCCTGGATCATCACCTTTGACAGCGCCTGCACCCGGGGGCTCTTGCTGCCATCCGGCTCGCCCAGGGTGATCCGGTCTCCATCGAGGTGGGTAATCACGCCGGGCTCGACCACCTCCGCCGCGGGATAGACCACCGAGCCGATGACGCGCGACGGAGGCAGCAGCTCCCAGAGCTTGCCCCCCGGATCGACACTCTCCACTCGCCGGTCCCGGTAGGGGCCATCGAGCCCGTAGAAGTACCAGTAGGGGACGCCGTTGATGCCCGTGACGAGCGCCGTCTCGGCTCCCAGGAGCTGGGCGATCTGGGGCGCGGCCACCGGCAGCGAGTGGGCCTTCAAGGTGACGAACACGTAGTCCTGCGGCCCCGCCTCGGCGGGCTCGCTCGTGCAACGCGGGTGCACGGTGACGGTCTCGCCTCCGCTCCGGAGCGTGACGCCTTGGGCGCGCATCGCCTCCAGGTGCGCCCCTCGCGCGATGAAGGTGACGTCCGCCCCCGCCTGGAGCAGCTTGACGCCCAGGAAGCCGCCAATCGCTCCGGCGCCGAAGATCGCGATCCTCATGCCGTGAGTCCCAGACGCTGGGCCAGGCCGATGCGCTGCAGCTTACCCGTGGCTCCCTTGGGGATCTCCGCGAGGAAGACGATCTTCCGCGGCACCTTGAAGTCCGCCAGCCGCTGAGCGGCGAACTCCCGCAGCTCCCGCTCTCCGACGCTCGCGCCTTCGCGGAGCACCACGGCGGCGGCGACCTCCTCGCCGAGCTTCGGGTGAGGCATGGCGAAGGTGACCACCTGCTGCACCGCCGGGTGATCCATCAGCACCGTGTCCACCTCGAGCGGGCTGATCTTCTCACCGCCCCGATTGATGAGCTCCTTGAGCCGGCCGGTGAGCCTCAGGTAGCCGGCCTCATCGAGCGTGCCCTGATCCCCGGTGTGGAACCAGCCGTGGGCGAAGGCCTTCGCGTTGGCCTCCGGGTTGTTCTCGTAGCCAGCCGTGACGTTGCGGCCACGGATGACGACCTCACCCACGGCGCCCGGCGGCAGCAGGTGGCCCGCCTCGTCCATGATGGCGAGCTCCAGCCCCGCGGCGAGGCCCACCGAGCCCGCATGGCGCGGCCTCGGCGGGAGCGGGTTCGAGGCCATCTGGTGCGACGCCTCGGTCATGCCGTAGCTCTCGATGACCGGCACCCCGAAGGCCTGCTCGAGCGCCTCCATGACCTGCGGTGGCAGCGACGCGGAGGAGGAGCGGATGAAGCGCAATCTCCCGCCTCGGAGCAGGCCCGCGTTGCGGCTGGCCCGGTCGAGGATCACCTGATGCATCGTGGGCACGGCCGTGTACCAGGTGGGCCGCACCTCCTCGAGCCAGGAGAAGAACTTGAGGGCGTTGAAGCCCGGAGCGCACACCACCGAGCCACCCGCCGCGATGCTCGACAGCACCGCCGCGATCAGCCCGTGGATGTGGAACAGCGGCATGATGTTGAGGCAGACATCCCCGCGCCCGAGCTGCAGCGTGCGGCCGATGTGGCCCGCCGAGGCCGTGAGGTTGCGCTGGCTCAACGGCACGAGCTTGGGCCGCGAGGTGGTGCCCGACGTGTGGAGCATGAGGGCCACCTCCTCGGGCGAGGCGAAGCCCGCTCGGGCCGGCGCGCCCGCGAGCGGCTGCTCGGGCCGGAGGGTGAAGCTCCCGGCGGGCCCGTGGGTGTCGAGGACCAGCTCGACGATGGGGATGCCTCGCGCCGAGGCGACGGCCCGGGCCGGGCTCTCCATGCCCTCCTGGATGACGAGCGCCCGGGCCTTCAGGTCCGACAGATAGAACTCGAACTCCTGCGCCTGATAGGCCGGGTTGAGCGGCGCGGTGGTGGCTCCGCACGCGATGCTGAGGAAGGCCGTCGCCATCTCCGGTCCGTTCGGCAACACCAGCGCCACTCGGTCGCCTCGTCCGAGGCCCAGGGCATTGAGCGCGGAGACGGTGCTCCGGGCCAGCGCCCTCAAGCCCCCGTAGGACAAGGCCGTCCGCCCTGGGGCGCCGACCGCGACGTCGGTCTCGGCGCCGTGCTCCATGAGCCCCGCGATCGTGTCCGCATGCTCCATGCCGATGCTCCTCCGCTTCCTTGTAACCGGATTCGCGGGCCTCGCGTATCACCCTCGACACTGTCGATGCGTGAGGCCCGCCCGAACTCGGAGCGGCCGGGGCGAGACGTGTCCATCCCGCATAACCCACTGAAATCATTAATAATTTACGCGAAACTCAGCGCCGCGAAGTCCGAGAATTCTCTCAAAGGCTTCCTACCGCAAAGCCGCCTCGGAGACTTCGCCATGCAGATCTCGAACACGCTGAACGCCATTCGCAACGCCGCCGCTCGCATCGTTCCGCAGAAGAAGCCAGTGCCTGCTCAGGCGAAGCCGGCCGTCGCCACCCAGCCCAAGGCGCAGATCCAGGACGCGGCGCGCCGCTTCGCCCAGGTGCGCAACACCAGCGCCTTCGAGGGCCAGGTGAAGGACTTCAGCAAGGTGCTCGGCACGTCGGCGGCGCTGAAGGCCACGGCCGCGACCGGCAAGCGGAGCGTGGATCAGCAGAAGGTGGACCACGCCTATGACGCGGTGACCCAGGGGCCGGGCGGCGCCGATCGCCTCGCCCACACGCTCCAGAGCCACGACCTGAGCCCCGAGGAGAAGCGCGCGCTGATCAACAAGGTCGCCACCACGAAGGATGGCGTGCACGTGCTCACGGGCGTCGAGAACCAGCACCCGCGCAACCGCGCCTACGACAACCAGAAGATCATCTCCTCGGCGCTCGGCGACGCCTACCGGCATGGGGCGCTCAACGATGACAACCTCCGGGTGCTGCACGACCGGCTCGGGCCGGACGCCTCGAAGGACTTCGCCTCCAGCCTCGCGCTCGACCCGCGCAACGTGCGCCCCGGCGGCGTGACCGAGGCCTTCGGCCGGCAGGCCAACGCGGCCGGAGACAAAGACAGCGCGGCCATCGCCTTCAGCTCGTCCAACAGCCTGATCGAGCGCAACCTGAAGACCCCCGAGGCCCAGCGCGACGCCTTCAACCGCGTGAAGTCCTACGCCGACGCCAACAAGGACGCCGCCAAGGAGAGCGAGGTCGCCGGCCCGCGCCGCGCGGACTTCACCCTGGCGCTCGGCAACCTCGCGCGCCTGTCGGCCAACGGCAACGGCTTCTCCCAGAGCCAGTTCCAGGACTACGTGGCCGGCCTCGGCGACACCCTCACCAACGAGTCCATCACCCGCTCGCTCCAGGTCCCGGGCGACAAGCACGTGGGCGGCCCGCTGGAGCTGTTCGGCAAGGTCTCGGAGAACCTCGCCGCCAAGCAGGATGACGCGGGTGACAAGCAGGACTGGAAGGTGAACGCGGCGCTGTCCTTCACCTCGTCCAAGGAGCTGATCCACGCCGACCTGAACTCGCCGCAGAAGGCGCAGGACGCGTTCACCACGCTGAAGACCGAGCTCCAGGACAACTACGACGACGCGAAGATTGCTCACAAGGAGGGCTACGGGCTGCTGAAGTATCCGGCGCTCGTCCAGGGCAGCGCCAACCTCTTCGAGGCCAAGGGCAAGCAGATCCTCGATCAGGCCACCGGGGGAGACCCGAGCAAGGCCGCCGAGCTGAAGGACTTCCTGCGCGAGACGGTCTTCTCGCCCTACTCCGACAACGGGGCGAAGCAGCGCATCCAGGGCACGCTGCACGACTACATCCACGACAACCTGAAGGCGGCGCGCAGCGGGGACTCCGGCGATCATGGCCGCAGGGTGGGCACGCTCCTGGGCACGCTGCAGATCGCCGCGCAGGAGGGCGTCAACCGCGCCGGGAAGGACGGGCTGAGCGAGGCGGACCGCGAGAACTTCATCAAGGAGACCGCGCGCGGCTTCGTCAGCACCGTGATTGGCGTGGCGGCCGACTCCGCCGGCCCCGAGGCGGGCTTCGCCTCGTCGGTGGCCACGGATCCGCTCCTCAAGAAGCTGCTGCCGGACACGGACCCCCAGGAGCTGCAGCAGCAGTACGAGAACGAGTTCCGCAACGAGCTCCAGCATGACGGCGTCGACACCCAGCAGGGGCAGCACAAGCTGGATCTGCTCGAGCGCATCTACGACAAGCTGATCGAGCGCACCGAGCAGCGCGGCGGCAACCCGGACCGGCTGCAGGACACCCGGGACACGCTCGGGCAGGGCTACGAGAACGTGGTCAGCCCGTGGCTCACGCAGCAGACCGGCAACTGAGCCCTTTCCAACTCCAGGCGCGGCGGGGCGGCAGTTCTCTTCTGCCCCGCGCGCCGCGGCGGTACGCTCGTGCCACCTCCACCCCTGTCAGGAGAGTGAAGCGTGGTGCTCGAAGTCGCCATTGGCCTGATCTTCGTCTATCTGCTTTTCAGCCTCTTCTGCTCGGCGCTCAGCGAGATCATCGCCTGGGCCCTCAACCTGCGGGCCAACACGCTGCGCGGCGGCATCGAGACGCTGCTCAAGGACTCGGCCCTCCCGGCGCTGGTGAAGGAGAACCCGAAGCTCCAGGCGATGGTCGCCAAGGTGTCCACCCGCTGGAAGCAGACGGAGCAGGACGTCGCCAGCACGCTCTACGCCCACCCCCTCATCCAGGGGATGATTCACGACAAGAAGCAGCCCTCCCACATCCCGTCGCACACCTTCACCGCCGCCTTCCTCGACCTGCTGCACAGCCTCGCGAAGACGGAGGCGAGCCCGGGGAATGGGCTACAGAAGCTGCGCGCGGCCATCGCCCAGCTTCCCGAGCAGAGCGAGATCCGCCAGCAGCTGGACGCGGTGCTCGATGACTCCGTGAAGACCTTCGAGGAGGCCCATGCGCGCGTGCAGGGCTGGTTCGACGACTCCATGGAGCGCGTCTCCGGCTGGTACAAGCGGCGCGCCCAGGTCATCGTCCTCATCGTGGCCACCCTGGCGGTGGGCATCGCCAACGCGGACAGCGTGATGATCGTGCGGAGCCTGGCGCACGACTCCGCGCTGCGGGCGGGGCTGGTGACGGCCGCGGAGCAGACCGCGCAAGCGGGCCCGCCCGAGACGCGAACGGAGCCGAACGTCGTGAAGGCGGCGGCCATGCTGCAGCAGACCCTGACGCAGATCAACGAGCTGCGCCTGCCCATCGGCTGGACCTTCGATAGTCAGGCCACCATCGGACAAATCCCCGACCCACGCCGCATGCCTCACGCGGTAGCGGACTGGGTGGGGAAGATCGCCGGCCTGTTGTTCACCATCCTCGCGGTGTCCATGGGCGCGCCCTTCTGGTTCGACGTGCTGAACAAGGTCGTCAACGCACGCATCACCGGCGCCCAGCCCCCGCCGAAGAAGAAGCAGCAGACGGAGGCGGAGGGCTGAGTCCCCTCGCCTCCGGGCGAGCGCGGCTCAGACCTTGTGGTCGCGCACCATGGACAGCTGCTCGTCGCCCGTCAGGTTCTTCAGGCCCATGTGGCCGAAGGGGAAGGTGTTGTAGACCTTCTCGCCGTCCTGCCCGGGGATGGGCGAGGTGAAGCCGGCCAGGCCCACGCCGATCAGCTCGTCGGCGTTGGACCACATGCTGTAGACGTGGGCGCCCTCATCGTGGTTCACCGCGTTGATGTCGTTCAGGAACTTCGAGCCCGGGTACAGGCCATCCGTCGTGTTGGTGGTGGGCACGAAGTCTCCGGTCCACAGCGCCGAGGCCAGGCCGTGGTTGGCGCCGGCGATGCCCACGAAGGTGTCCACGCTGTTGGTCAGCGGCTTGCCCAGGTTGAACTTCTGGTGCGTGCCCGAGTCGAACCCGTCACCGCCCTGAATGGCCTTGCGCGCCAGCGTCACGCCCATGGAGTGGCCAATCACGTCCACCTTGTCGGCGCCCGTGTACTCCTTCACCGCCTGGATGAAGGCGCGCACCTCCTCGAGGTACTTCTCCGAGTGGTACTGCTGACCCGACTGCATCGGGTCCTGCGGCCCCCACGTCATCGCGTACATCTCCGAGGGCTTGTAGCCATTCTTCGAGAACGTCTCGACGGAGCCCGCCCACCCGGCGGCGCTGTCCGAGTTGCCGTGGATGAAGATGACCGGCTCGTTCTTCAGCTTCTCGCCCGGCTTGGCGCGGCCGCCGAACGCCGGCACGTTGCCCTTGGCGAAGTCGTACTTGCCGTAGCCGTTCTCGTTCAGCCACTTCTGGAAGTCGTTCGAGAAGCGCGAGTCCTTGGTCACCGTCGCCGGGGCCGCGGAGGCCGTCTTGCTGGTGTTGCGCACTGCGGCGGAGGAGGTCGGCTGGGAGTTAACGCGGGTGGTCATGACGGGTCTCGGAGAGGAAGTCGGTTAGATGCCTACATTGTCGTATGAAGCCCCCTGCGAGTTGCGTCAGTTGGAACATGAATCAGCATTCACCTTTGGAGCGGCGCCCAAGTCATTGGAATTACAGGGGCTGTAGGCGCTCTGCGAGCCGGCCGGTGGAGAATAATTCCCAGAATTCGTCCCCCATCCGGCGGCTCTCGGAGAGCACCTGGCGCCAGGCCCGGACCCGCTCGTCGTCCGAGAGCCGGGAGAAGTCGTCGCGGTCGGGGATCTTGCCGCCGGGGAGGCTCGCGACGAGCTCTGGCGAGGGGGCGATGATCAGCGCCCGGCGGAAGTTGAGCGGCCGGGCCCGGCGCCAGCTCAGCGCCTTGTCGAACCAGCCGGGCACCACGTACGGGTAGAAGTGCGGGTAGAGCACCAGCCCCTGGCCCGGCCCGAAGTCGAGATCCAGGTGGTAGTCGATGATGCCCCCGTCCCGGTAGACGCCGGGCGTGGCTCCGGGGATTCGCACGCCGCTGAGCACCATGGGGATCGAGCCCGAGGCCAGCAGCGCCGGCCGCAGGTTCTCGCGGGTGAGCGGCAGGTGCACCGAGGGCAGATCCTTCAGGGCCGCGAACGGGCTGGTGTCTCCGGCGGAGTGGAAGATCACCCGCTCCAGGTGGAGCCCCAGGGTGCGGCGGCTGATCAGGTTGGTCATCGCCGCGAGCCCCAGCCCCAGCATCTGCACGCGCGGGTGCTCGCTGGCCGACAGGCCCCGGCACAGGGCGGTGACGATGTGCAGCCGCGCCCACGGGTGGCGGAGGATCTGCTCCACTCCCTCCTTGCCCAGCACGGTGTCGAGGATGCGGTCGCTGGTCTGGCTCACCAGCGAGGGGGGCGGATCAGGGGGATAGCGCTGCTCGAGGTAGGCGGCCTCGAAGCGCTCCACCGCGGCCACCGGATCCGCCTGGGCCAGACACGACAGCCGCCAACTGCCAATGGAGCTGCCGATGAGGTGGAGCGGGCGCGAGCGCTCTCGGAAGAACCCGCCGAACAGCACCCGGTCCAGCCCGGCCAGCACCAGCCACTTCGGCCCGCCGGAGGCTCCGGGGACCACGTCGACGTCCTCCGCGCGCAGGCCCCGCTCGCGGATCCACCGCAGCGCATCCGGCCCGGCCAGGAGGGTAAGACTCGAGTTCATGCGGTGCTCAAGGCCGTGCAAGCGAGCGCCCCGGCTGGACGAGGCGTGAAGTGTCCACCTGTGATTTGTGCGCCGAAAGGGGGCTGGACTACAAGGGCGCTCTTCTTTCAGCCGTCTCCCAGGAGCCCGCCCTTCATGCGTTCATCTCACCTCATCGCGGGCCTGCTGGCCACCGCGCTGGCGCTCAGTGCTTGCAAGAGTGAGTCGCCGCCGCCGCCGCCGCCCCCAGCCGCTGGGGCGCCCACGGTCTCGGACACCACGCTCGCCGAGACCACCGTGAGCGCCAGCTACGCCTCCTCCGTGAGCGCCAGCGGCGGCACCGCGCCCTACACCTTCTCCGCGCAGGGGCTGCCGCCCGGCATCTCCCTCGCGAGCGACAGCGGCGTGCTCTCCGGCATGGCCGCCGCCGCCGGGGACTTCCAGGTGCAGGTGACGGTGAAGGACGCCAGCGGCCAGCAGGCCTCGAAGGCGTTCCCGCTCAAGGTCTATCCGCCGGTGTCCTTCACGCTGAGCGCACTGCCGGCGGCCACCGCCGAGTTCGCCTACAGCGCCACCCTCGGGCTCGAAGGCGGCAAGGCCCCTCTCACCATGCGGCTGGCCGGCGGCGAGCTGCCCACGGGCGTGAACTTCAACCCCAACAGCAAGCTGCTCGCCGGCACGTTCCCACTGGCTGGCACCTTCGCGCTGATCTTCGAGGCCACGGACGTCAACGGCGCGAAGGCGACCCAGAGCTACGTGCTCACCGTGGCCGGGCCGCTGCACGTGACGCTGTCGTCGCTGCCCGCGGGCAACGTGGGGAGCGCCTACTCCCAGATCATCACCACCAGCGGCGGCCGCGCTCCGATCACCGCGTCACTCGAGAACGGCACGCTGCCTCCTGGCCTCTCCTTCAGCGGCACCACGCTCTCCGGCACCCCCACCACCGCCGGGCACTTCACCTTCGGGATCAAGGTCACGGACGCCAATGGCATCACCGCCTCCCTGGCCACCGCGATGGACATCTTCGGGTATCCGCCCCCCAGCATCGTCACCACCGGCTACAAGGATGGCTACGCCGGAGATCCCTACTCCGCTCCCTCCGCGGCCTCGGGTGGCAAGGGCGCCCTCACCTGGTCCCTGGCCTCGGGCGCGCTCCCCGATGGCCTCGCGATCAACGCCACCACCGGCCAGCTCACCGGCACTCCCACCCAGACCGGCACCTTCTCCTTCACCGTTCGCGTGAGTGACACCAACAACCAGGAGGCCACCCAGCCCTTGCAGGTGGTCATCTACACGCTGCCCACGCTCACCAGCGCCTCGCCGCTGCCGAGCGCCTACGCCGGCCAGCCGTACACCGCCAACCTCACCGCCACCGGCGGCAAGGGCACCCTCACGTTCAGCCCCGCCTCGGGAGCGCTCCCCCAGGGCCTGTCGCTCTCGGCCAGCGGAGCCATTGGCACCACCGTGAGCGCCAGCGTCCCGCATGCCACCCAGAGCACCTTCACCGTCACGGTCACGGACGCGAACTCGAAGAGTGTCTCGAAGACCTTCCAGATCACCACCTACCAGCCGCCGCAGATCCTCTCCACCACGCTCACGGCCGCCACCGAGGGCGTCGCCTATCGGCGCTCGGAGGCCAGCCTCGAGAGCCTCCAGGCCCAGTATGGCCAGGGGCAGCTCACGTTCTCGGCCACGGGCCTGCCCCAGGGCCTGTCCCTCAACGCGAGCACCGGTGAGCTGGGCGGCACTCCCGCGCAGGGCTCGGCGGGCTCGTACCCGGTCACCTTCACCACGACGGATGCGGGCAACCAGTCCACCAGCAAGCAGCTCACCCTGCAGGTGGTGAAGCCTCAGCCCACCAACTACGGCGGCACCGTGGGCCTGGCGCCCGCGGGCAGCCGCATCACCGACACGCTCACCGTCTTCATCGTCAACGGCCGGTTCCCGGCGGCCACCGTGGGCGTGCGCGTGCGCAAGAACGGCCAGGAGTACACCCCCGCCAAGGAGGCCCTCACCGACGCCGCGGGCAAGGTCGTCTTCACCGGCCTGGGCCTCAACGGCACCACCGACACCGTGGACATCACCGCCAACGGCAAGGATCTGACGAACACCACCCTGGCCGGCATCAACGCCTCGGTCGTCACCCTGCAGGTGTACAGCGACCCCTTGCCCGGCTGGCGCGCGTCGAGCAGCGGCGCCTATGATCCCAGCACCCGGCGCTTCCTGGTCTACGGCGGCTATGACTCGAGCGGCACCGACTCGCTCTTCTACACCCCGTGCTTCAACGACACCGTGGAGGCGGTGGATGTGACGAAGAAGAGCTTCGTGACGCGCGTGCAGGCGGGCCTGACCACCTCGCCCTCGCCCCGCTACGACGCCGCCATGGCCACCGCGGGCGGCTCGGCGGTCCTCTTCGGCGGCCGCAGGTGCACCGACTCCGGTGATTCCCTGGGCGACACCTGGGAGTTCAACCTCTCCACCAACGCCTGGACCGCCATCACTCCCTCGGGTGCCAAGCCCGCGCCCCGCCGCGCCCCGGCGATGGTGCGCGATGCCACCGGCAACTTCATCTACATGCTGGGCGGCTACCGCAACCCCTTCTACAGCAACGAGCTCTGGCGTTACGATCCCAGCGCCCACACCTGGTCGCAGCTCGCCTCGGCGCCCTTCACCCGGGCCTGGATGGGCTCCACCCTGCAGACCGTCACCGGTGAGCTGTGGTTCTGCGGCGGCCGCGGCTCGGCCACCACCACCCAGTGCCAGTCCTTCAACCCCTCCAATGGGACGTGGACCGTGCAGCCCTCGCTGCCCACGGCCCGCTCCGAGTTCGGGATGGCGTTCGACCCGTACACCGAGACCCTCTACGCCTTTGGCGGACGGGCCGCGGACGGCACGCCCTATGGTGATCTGCTGAGGCTGCGCAAGGGCACCACCACCTGGGAGTCGGTGATTCCGACGGGGGCCACCCCGCTGGCGCGCTCCGGGCACGTGATGTACTTCGATCTGACGCGGCACGAGCTGGTCGTCGCGCTCGGGCTGAACCGCGACCCGGTGACCTTCCGCACCACGCGCCTGGCGGACCTGTGGACATACGACGGGCAGTCCTGGACCGAGAGAGCCCCCGCGGCCGCCCGGCCGGGCTACTCGGCGAGCGGACAGGTGACGGGCGGCCCCGTCAACGGCTCCGCGGTGATCACCCTGAGCACCCCCACCGGCTTCTTTGGCTCCGCCTCCGTGACGCTCGACGCCCAGGGCCGCGGCACGTACACGCTCTCGGCCATTCCTCCGGCCGAGCCCCTCTTGATGACCGTGCTCGGCGAGGACACCACCCAGAGCTACCCGAGCTACCTCTGGAACTACACCGAGGTGCAGCACGCCGGGCTGGCCGCGGACGCCACCGTGAACATCGCCCTGCCGCCCGGCCCGGCCGTGCTGCTGCAGGCCACGGGCAGCTACCAGTTGCCGGCGAGCTGGCACAACCAGGCGTACTACCTCCAGGGGGAGGCCTACGTCGATGCGCCCGGCTTCCCCTTCCTGACCAATGGGGTCGCCAACTACGATGGAGTCACCAACCAGTTCGACCTGGCCTTCGCCGCGACGGCCGCGCCCGAGCAGCAGCGCCTCAACGGCTACCTCGCCAGCGAGCTGCTCTGCGAGGACCACAGCCTCTACACCCCTATCGGCTCCGGCACCCTGAGCATCCCCCTCAATCCGTCCGCCTCCGGGGTGTCTCCAGGCCAGCCGGAATGCACCCCCCAGGGCCCCCGTGGCGTGGGCCAGGCACGCATCCGCGCCAGCTCCTCCGGCGCCCAGCGCGTGGTGGTGGCGGACCTCGACGGGGACACCCTCCCAGAGCTGATCATCCCCCAGCCCGTCTTCTCTGGCGTGGGCATCCTCTGGGGAACTCCCAGCGTCGCCAGCGCCTTCACGGACTTCGGCTGCTGTGACACCGGCCCGACCCACAGCGTCGTCGCCGGAGACTTCAACAAGGACGGCCGCATGGACCTGGCCGCCACCGAGCCGGGGACGAACTCCGTCAAGATCATGCTCGCCCAGGCCAGCCCGGCGCGCAGCTTCGCGCCCTCCACCTCGTACACCGTGGGCACCAGCCCCTCGGGCCTCGCCGTGGCGGACGTGAACGGAGACGGGTTCAAGGATCTGCTCGTCGCCAACCAGGGTGACAACACCGTGTCCATCCTCTACGGCGGGACCAACGGCACCTTCACCACCGGCCCGGTGGTGACGCTGGCGGGCACCTCGCCCACGCAGGTGCTCGTCACCAACGTGGACGGCGACAGCCAGCTGGACCTGGTGGTGTTGGTGTCCGAGGGCATCTCCCTGGCGCTCGATGGCTTCACCCAGGGGCCGTTCGGAAACTCGACGCTCATCACCGCGGGCTCGCAGCCGAGCGCCGTGGTGGTGGGCCGCCTCAACGGCGACACCCTCCCGGACATGGCGGTGGCCAACGCGGGCAGCAACAACGTCTCGATCCTGCTGGGCGCGGGGAGCGGCTCGTTCGCCCAGCCGGTGAACCTCGCCGTGGGCCAGGCGCCCGCGGGCCTGGTGCTCGCCGAGCTCACCGGGGACACGCACCTGGATCTCGCGGTGACCAGCTCCACCAACGGCACCGTCACCCTCTACCAGGGCGCCTCCGACGGCACCTTCGTCCAGCACTCCAAGGTGCCGGTGGCGGGAGATCCCCGCGGCCTGGCGGTGGTGGACTTCAACGGGGACGGCCTGAATGATCTGGCCGTCGCCTCGCCCACCGCCAGCGGCGTGTACCTGCTGCTGGGCCAGAAGCCGGCCCCCGCCGCCTCGGGCAACCTCTTCTCCTTCACCGCGCCCGCCAAGTCCGGCTTCATGTGGTCCATGCACGGCATCGAGGGCCACCGGCGCTACTGGGACTACTACGCGCCCATCCAGCCCGGCCCGGTCTCCTACTCGCTGCCGCTGCCGAGCACGCTGGCGCCCTCGTCAGCGCCGGTGGCTCCCACGAACGGCAAGCTGGAGCTGACCTGGACACCCTGGGTGAAGCAGTGGGAGCCCAACTCGCCCCGGCTGTTCAATCCCCGCCAGTTCTACCAGCTCAACCTGGGCACTGACGCGGAGACCCAGCCGGGCGCCAGCCACTACTTCTGGCCCTAAGTTCCTCGCCGTGCTCCCAGGCTGATAACGTGCCGCCCCATGAGTGAAGAACCAAAGCGATCCGAGGAGACGGCTCCCTCCCAGGCCCCCGCCCACTCGGTGGCTCCCTTGGAGGATGCCGAGCAGTTCACTCCGCAGATGGCGCGGGACTTCTTCCTGTCCGTGCTCGACTACGGGCGGGAGGAGCATGAGGCCAAGGCCGGCATCATCGAGGAGCTGGTGGATCTGCTGCTGCCCGAGGCCGCGGCCATTGCCCAGCCCATCCGCCCGAAGAACACGGAGGACGCGCGCGCACCCGAGGCGCTCGAGCAGCAGTTCGGCGTGACGGTGCGCGAGCGCGCCGCCACCTGGCTCCAGGAGCCCGCCGTGCGGCTGGCCTGGATGACGCGCAAGCTGGAGCCGCGCCAGTCCTCTCCCGACCAGAGCGGCGGAGAGCTGCGGCGCGAGCTCTTCATGCTCACCGACGGCAGGCTCGTCACCGTGGAGACGGTGGGCACCTGGTACCTCAAGGACTCGCTGCGCGTGAGCGGCGACACCCTGGTGGGCGCCCGCGAGGTGGATCCCGAGGAGGTGCTGCGCAACTACGACTTCGTCTCCATCCTCAAGGTGATGCTGGAGACGCTGTTCGACGGCGCCGCCGCGCTCAAGCTGCGGGACAAGCAGTCCCCGGACATCGTCGAGCGCAGCGGCCGCTTCTTCACGATCATCGCCCAGGTGGCGGTGAGCATGAAGGAGAACGCGGATCAGCTGCGCAAGGTGGGCGACACGCTGGCCTGAGGTGGTTCAGGCCAGCAGCCGCTCCACGAAGGTGCGCAGGCGCTCGGGCTCGAAGGGCTTCTCCAGCAGCTCGTTGTCGCGGCTGGCGATGAACTCCTTGGCCTGCGAGGAGAAGGCCCCGCCGGACATCAGCCCCGTGTGCCGCACCAGGTTCGGGGCCTGCTGCTCCAGCGCGCGCAGGAAGTCCACCCCGCTCATGCCCGGCATCACCATGTCGCAGAGGATGGCGTCGTAGCGCTCCCCGCGCTGCAGCAGGTGCAGCGCCTCGCGAGCGTCCTGCAGCACGTGCACCTCGTGCTCGTCCTGCAAGAGCCGCCGCACCGAGGTGCCCACCGAGAGCTCGTCGTCGATGAGCAGCAGCCGCCGCCGCGGGCCGGTGGGCTCGTGCTGCTGCCGGGCCGGCGCCGGGGCGCGCTTCAGCTCCTGGCTGGCGGGGAACACCAGGCGGAACAGGGTGCCGCGCCCCACGGTGCTCTGCACGTCGATCTGCCCCTCCATGGACTGGACGATGGAGTGGCAGATGGCCAGCCCCAGGCCGGTGCCCTCTCCCACGGGCTTGGTGGTGAAGAACGGATCAAAGATGCGCGCGAGCACCTCGCGAGTCATCCCCGGCCCGTTGTCCTCCACCTCCACCACCACCTTGTCCTCGCCCTCGGCCCGCGTGGCGATGCGGATGACGTTGGCCTGCGGATCATACGTGCGGAAGGCCTGCAGGGCGTTCACCAGCAGGTTCACCACCACCTGGCCCAGCCGGCCCTCGTTGCCGCGCACGGCCGGGATCGGCTGCAGCGCGCGCTCCAGCCGCGCCCGGCGGTTCAAGTCATTGCGCACCAGCCGCAGCGCGCCCTCGATGACCTGGTGCACATCCACCGGCCCGAAGCGGTCCTCGTCCGCGCGCGCGAACGTCTTCAGATCCTGCACGATGGCGCTCACCCGGTGCGCGCCCTCCTGCGTCTCGGACAGCACCTCGCGCAGCTCCGGCAACGCCTCGGGTGGCACCGTGTCCTGCGTCAGCTGCTCGCTCAGGTAGGCGAGGTTGGAGCAGACGTAGGCCAGGGGGTTGTTGATCTCGTGCGCCACGCCGGCCGCCAGCGTGCCCACGGACACCATGCGGTCGGCCAGGCGCAGCTGCGTCTCCAGGCGCTTGCGGTCCGTGACGTCGCGGATGGTGGCCACCAGCAGGGGCTGGCCGCTGGTCTCCGTGAAGACGGCCTTCTTGGTCACCAGCGTGTGGGAGATGCCGGTGCCGCGGGTGACGGTCTCCTCGTTCTCGGTGGGCACGCCGGAGGTGAAGACCTGCTCGTCCTGGTGCCAGAAGATCTCCGCCTCGTGGCGAGGCAGGAAGTCATAGTAGGAGCCGCCCAGGAGCTGCTCGGGGCTGCGGCCCATGAAGCCGCAGAAGGCGCGGTTGACGGCCACCCAGCGGTGCGCCCGGTCCACCACGAAGAGCGGATCCGGCACCGCGTCCAGCGTGTTGCGCAGGAAGTCCCGGGTGCGCTCGGCCTCCTCCTGCGCGCGGATGCGCTCCAGCTCCGCGCCCGCGCGGGCCGCGAAGGCCTCCAGCAGCGCCCTATCCAGCGCGCCCATGTCCAGCGTCTCGTTGTGGAGGATGGCCAGCACACCGATGGCATCCCCCCGAGCGCTCTTGAGCGCCGCGCCCAGGTAGCCGCGCATGCCCAGCTCGAGCAGCATCGCGTCCTCGGGGAAGAGCGAGGCCACCGTGTCCGGGTAGTGGCAGATGGAGCTGAGCACCGCGTTGTGACAGGGCGTGCCGTGCAGCGGGTAGGTGACGTTCTCCTCGAACTTGCCGTTGAGCCAGAAGGCCAGCGTGCGCAGCGAGTCGCGCTCTGGCATCCGCTCGCCCACCAGCACGCAGCAGACGCGGAAGGCCTGCGCCAGCTGCATCACCAGCTTGCGGAAGAAGTCGTGGCCCAGGTCCGCGGTGGTGCTGGCCAGCAGCGCCCGCAGCGCGCCCTCGGGGGGGATGCGCTGCGCGGCCGCGGCCGGAGCGCTGGACGACAGGCCACCGTCCGCCTCCAACCGCCGCTGACAGGACACCACCCGCGGGCGCCACGGGCTGCCCGGGGAGGCGGTGCACTCGTCCGCGCCGGCCAGGATGAAGGCCTCGGCCTGCTCCCAGGGACGCTCGGTGAGCACCACCATGTGTGTGCGGGCGACGAAGCGGCGCGCGTGCACCTCGCGGCACAGGCTCACCGCCCTCTCCAGCGGCCCCCCGTCATCCCGGAGCACCACCAGCCCCGCGGGCAGCACCGCGGGGAGCTCCGAGAGGCTGCCCACCGCCAGCACCCGCCCCTCGACTGGAAGCCCTTGCGCCAGAAACCCTTGCTCTAGTTCCTCTCTGATACTTGGGGGAACTCCCAGCAAGGTCACGTGCATGGCGTCTCTCTTCGTTCCCATCCCCTGGAACTTCCGATGCCTGGTGTCACGAGTCCGGGGTGCGATGGAGATGGTCAAGGCGTGCTCAGTATAAGCGCTTTGGGCCAGCCTCTAGGTGGCTCGGGGGGACTTGGCGCCACTCCAGTCGTCCCGCAGCCAACTAAACGCCTTGGCGTCGGCCTCGGCGGTATCCGGATCCAGAAAGTACCCCACGTCCGTGCGAGGCATGGGCACGCCGCCCTCTCCGCCCCACTCCAGCACGCCCCAGCGAATCAGCGGGCTGAGGTACTGGTGATCCCACGCGTAGGCCATGTGCCGCTCGGGATCGCCCGCCTGGCTCTCGGCGGGCCGGGCGCCACGCTCGCGCGCCTCCTGCTGTGCGTTTTTGTACGCCGCAAAAGCCTTCGCGTCCTGCTCGGCCGTCTGCTCGTGGCAGAAGTAGGCGACATCCTTCCTGGGGGCCAACGCCACGGGGCCCCCACACTTCTCCCCCAGTCCCGCGCACTGAACGACAATCCACTGCACCATCGGCTTACCAATCTTGTGGTCCCACTCCAAGGCAACGTAAAGCATGTCCGTGTCCCCCTGTCCGGATGTCCGGTGAAGCTGTGTTACGGGCTTCATCCTAATTTGTGAGAAAAGAATGTGCTTGGATCTCTTTCCGGAGATCCGTTTTCCGCTGGACGATCCAGGGTTGGAACCTGGTTCAGGTTTCAGGGCTGAGTGGGAATGGACCCGGCGCGGCGCTCGTCCTCTCGCGCTCTGAGAATGTGCGGCAGGACACAAGAATGAGCCTGCTCCCAGGATGTGCCAGGTTTGCCCAGACGGGCGCTTTTCCCGGTAACCTTGCAGGTTGTTACACGCGCGCTCGCGCGGAGGGCTCTGAATTCCGTCTCATCAAAAACATTGATTGAAAATGGAAAAGAGGGTTTTTGACCCAATTCTCAGCCCCTCCCGGGCCGAGCGAGAGAAGTTGGCAAAGTAACCGTCGAAGCTGTTCTTCCCGGGCGCCCTGAATAGCCAGGAAGCCCTGTTCTTGTAGACTCCGCGCGTTCCAAGTCCGTGAGGCGTTCCATGAATGTGATCCTGGTAGGCATCCCTCTCAGCCACCGGGAACAGCTCGAGCAAGCTCTCCGGGCCCAGGAGCTGCTGGCGCACGGCTCGTGGCTGTACGCCGCGGGCCTCGAGGAGTTGCCCCCACACCTGCCCGAGGGGCTGGTGGTGCTGGGAGATCCGGGGCGCTCTCTGGCGAACCTGGAGCGGCTGTGCCGAGAGCTGCACTCCCGCCGCCCTGTGCCGCGCACGCACCTGGTGGTGCTGACCGAGCGCGCCCCCGAAGAGCTGCGCGCGTTGATCCAGGCTGGCGCGGATGAGTGCGTGGCGCCGCCGGGAGGCGACTGGTTCGCGCGGGCGTCGGCCCTGTCGCGGCGGCTGGAGGCGCTGGGGCGCTCGCATGTGCCGCCCGCCGTCCCGGAGCCCTCGCCCGAGGGCCTCTCGCTGCACGCCGCCATGGAGGCCTTGCTGGACAGCACGCAGGCGGATCTGGGCTACCTCTTCTTCAGCAACCTGGTGGAGCACCTGTCCGAGGTGTTCGGCGCCTCGTGCGTGCTGCTGGGGGAGCTGCTGCCGGAGCGGGATTCCATCCGCACGCTGGCCTTCTGGCACAACGGGAGCCTCCAGCGCGGCATCGTCTACCCGCTGCGCGGCACGCCCTGTGACGACGCCATCCGCAAGACCGTCTTTCACTGCCCGGATGGCATGCTCGAGCGCTTCCCCGACAACGAGCTGCTCACGAAGCTGGGCATTCGCGGGTACCTGGGCGCCGCCCTGAAGGATGGCAATGGCACCGCCATCGGCGTGCTGGCCGTCATGCACCACCAGCCGCTGGAGGCGGGCGCGCTGGAGCACTCGCTGCTGGCGGCCTTCGCGGCGCGCGCGGGCTCGGAGCTGGAGCGCATCCGCGCGCACGAGGAGCTGGAGCGCACGCGCGACTTCCTGCGCAACACGCTGAACGCGGTGCCGGATCCGCTCTTCGTGATGGACCGGGCGCACCGCTACGTGATGGTCAACCGCGCCTACTGCGACTTCATGGGTATCAACGAGCAGGAGATGCTCGGCTGCACCGCCCGGGACTTCCTGCCCGCGCGCGTGGCGGAGTCCTTCTGGAAGGAGGACGAGGAGCTCTTCACCACCGGCCAGCCCTTCGAGATTGAAAGGCCCTTCGAGCACCACCGGGACGGCCGCCCCCGGACGCTCGTCACCAAGAAGGCGGTGTTCACCGAGCCGGGCGGCCCGGCCTTCTCCATCGCCGTGCTCCGCGACATCACGGACCGCAAGCACCTGGAGACCCAGCTCCGGCTGGCCGACCGGCTGTCCTCCATCGGCACGCTGGCGGCGGGCGTGGTGCACGAGATCAACAACCCGCTGGCCTACGTCTGCTCCAACCTGTCCTTCCTGGAGAAGTCGCTGGCGCAGCCGGAGATCCCCGCCGAGGCCCTGCCCGAGCTGCGCGAGGTGCTGGCCGAGACGCAGGAGGGCATCCAGCGCGTGCGGACCATCGCCCAGGGCGTGAAGACGTTCGCGCGCGCGGACGAGAACCACACCGGGCCGGTGCAGGTGCACGTGGCCATCGAGGGCGCGCTGCGGCTGGTGCGCAAGGAGCTGCAGTACCGCGCCGAGCTGGAGCGCGCGCTGGAGCCGGTGCCGCCCATCCTCGGCAACGAGGGCCGGCTGGGGCAGGTGCTGGTGAACCTGCTCGTCAACGCGCTGCAGGCCTTCCCCCAGAGCGAGCCCACGCGCAACCGGATCCGGCTGGCCACCCGCGGCCAGGGGCCGGACACGGTCATCATCGAGGTGGAGGACAACGGGCCGGGCATGACGCCCGAGGTGCGCCAGCACCTGTTCGATCCGTTCTTCACCACCAAGCCCGCAGGGGTGGGCACCGGGCTGGGGCTGGCCATCTGCCAGTCCATCATCCAGTCCATGGGCGGCAAGATTGAAGTGGAGAGCGAGCTGGGGCGCGGCAGCGTGTTCCGGCTGCTGCTCCCGGCGGCCCAGGTGCAGCAGAGCGACGCGGCGGGCGCTCAAGAGGTGCTCCAGGAGAGCAAGGGGCCGCGCCGCCGGCTGCTGCTCATTGACGCCGAGCCCGCCGTGGGCACCTCGGTGCGGCGGCTGTTGCAGGAGGCGCACGAGGTGCACTCGGTGCAGGACGTGGGCGTGGCGCTGAGCCTGCTCTCCCGCGGCGAGCGCTATGACGCCATCCTGTGCGACGTGGTGCTGCCGCGCATGAGCGGGGTGGACCTGCTGCGCGAGCTGGAGCAGCGCGAGCCGGGGCTGGCCCGGCGCACGGGCTTCATGTCCAGCGGGGCCTTCTCCACACCGGCGCGCGAGCTGCTGGGCTCCTACTCCGGCGAGTTCCTGGAGAAGCCCTTCGAGCCGGAGCGCCTGCGCAGCTTCGTGCAGCGCCTGTTCAGCTGAGCGCGGCGCCTTCGCGGCTCGGGAGCCTCAGACGCCGGGGAGGGGCTCCTCGGAGGCGTTCACCGGCTCCCGGTCCACGTTGGCGTGGGAGCGCGGAGGCAGCGCGCCCCCGTCATCGTCCACCTCCAGCTCCAGCCGGGCGGTCGGCTCCAGGAACACGTGGCCCCCTCGCACGGAGGCCACGTCGCGGTAGTCCACCAGGAAGTCCCGCCGGTGGATTGGCACGCCTCCCGGCTCGAGCTCGAAGTGCACGTCGCCAACACCGGTCACAAGGCCCAGGTGCCGGCCCTCCGCCGTCAGCACCTTCATCCCCTCGCGAATCTCTCCTGGCTGTACCATGGGCGGCCTCCTCGATTGGTTCGGTGTCGTCCCTCGAACCTCCTCATCGAGGACACGGGAGGACACGCAGGCCCTGGCCGTGCGCTCGGGCTCCAGGCAGCACTCCCAGGGCCTCGCCTGACGTCAGGGCACACCCAGGCGAGCGGCCCCTGTGAGCGCCGCAAGGGATGGCTAACCTTGAGCTGAGGAGGCCTCACCATGCTCTTGGAACTGTCCGCACCTGAAGCCCGCGACCTCAAGCAAGCGCTGGAGGCCGCACTGCGCCAACTGCTGGATGAGATTGCCCACGCCGATCAACGCGCCT
Organism: Hyalangium sp.; assembly: GCF_045802625.1. NCBI lineage: Bacteria > Pseudomonadati > Myxococcota > Myxococcia > Myxococcales > Archangiaceae > Hyalangium > Hyalangium sp. Next base: position 130,620 of record NZ_JBJMQP010000052.1, read on the forward strand.
ACCGCGACATGCTCCGCGAGCGCTATGACCGGCTGGAGCAGCTCAACCGGCGCATGGACATCCCGGTCGAGTCGGACTCCGTCTACGCCTGAGCCGCTCGCGCAAGCGTGCAAGCGAAGGCCCCTCCCCCTGCTCCTCTCCGGGGGGAGCAGGGCCGGGCCTCACGCCTGGCCCGTCTCCGGGCGCCGGCGCGCGAACCCATCCAACCACGAGGCGATGTCCTTCAGCGGCAGCACGTGGCGCACCGCGCCCAGGCGGATGGCCTCCAGCGGCATGCCGAACACCACGGAGCTGGACTCATCCTGTGCCAGCGTCATCGCGCCCGCGCGCCGCAGCGTCAGCAGGCCCTCGGCGCCGTCACGGCCCATGCCCGTGAGCAGGCAGGCGATGGTCCGAGCGCCCATCTCCCGCGCCACGGACTCGAAGAGCACGTCCACCGAGGGGCGGCTCGAGTGCCGCTCCGGCGCGTTCGTCAGCCACAGCCGGCCGTCCCGTAGGGCCAGGTGCCGGTTGGCCCGCGCCATCATCAGCACCGGGCGGCCCACCATGGGCAGCAGCTCCCCATCCACCGCGTGCCGCACGGGGAACGCGGCGCTCTTGCCCAGCCAGTCCACCATGGAGCTCTCGAACTTCTCGGACAGGTGCATCACCAGCAGGATGGGCAGGGGGAAGTCCGCGGGGATCTGCTGCACGATGGTGCGCACCGCCGCGGGGCCTCCGGTGGAGGCGCCGATGACCACCAGGCGCGGCGGGGACTGAGGCCAGGCCGGCTCGGGCCTCAGGTGCTCGGGGATCTGCGCCGAGGGACCACGCGCGGCCTGCTTCACCCGCATCAGCAGCTCGTCCGTCCACTCCGCGCTGACGAACCGGGTGGGCTTCTCCACCGCGTCCACCGCGCCCGCCGTCAGCGCGTCCAGCAGGTACAGGCCCATCGTCCGGTTCTCCATCCCGGAGAAGACGACGATGGGCGTGGGGCAGTGGGTCATGATGCGGCGAGTGGCCTCGACGCCGTTCATCACCGGCAGCATCAGGTCCATCGTCACCACGTCCGGGCGCAGGCGTTGGCAGAGCTCGAAGGCACGCTGGCCATCCCCCGCCTCGCCCACGACGGTGAAGGCCGGATCCCCGGCGAATGCGTCCGCGAGGCGGCGGCGGACCGTCACCGAGTCTTCCACGATGAGGATGCGGAGTGCGGGCACCCGTTACCCTCCTACCCTACCGGCCTCTGCGGCGGAGCATGATGCTCAGCAAGCCTCGGTGAAGCCACGGGGTGAAGGTGTACGCCAGGACGGCCCTGCTCCGCCAGCACCCCACGCCCGGCTCCCACGGCCCCGCTCCGGCGGCGCGATACACCGAGAAGCAGCACTCCCAGTGCGAGCCAGAAGCTGCCTTGAGGCTGCGAGGTGCCGCAGCCACAGCCCACATCCAACGCCACGGGCGACAGCGGACCTACGGTGAAGGCGCGAGGATCCGACGGGGCGCTGCGCACCCCGAGCCGATCGGCCAACGCGCGCAGCTGCTGGGGCCCCACCGAGAGATCCGCCGAGGGCGTGAGGGTGAAGCTGCCGGAGTCGTCCGCCTGGGCGCTCCCGAGGAACTGATCATTGAGGAGCACCTGCACCGTGCTGCCCGCCTGCGCCGTCCCCTGGAGCTGGGGCCGAGGCCCTGTGGCCTCCCCCTCGGCGGGCGAGACCCAGACGGGCACGGACGGAGAGGCGAAGCCCTCGTTCACCGAGGTCATCACGCCCTGGCTCTCGGGCTGTGAGGCATCCGAGGGGCTGGCCCCGTACGAGGCGGCCCCGGGCGCGGCGGCCGCGGTGCCTGCCAGGCCGGGGCCTATCGCCGTGGGGCACGAGAGCCGCTGCCCCTGCACCAGCACCACTCCGCCGCCGCCGCCGCCGCCGGGCGCATGGGGCTGCTGCGAATCCGCGTTGTCGCCGCCATTGCCGCCCTGGGCCTCGAGGCTCATGCAGTCCACCGAGTCCTGCACGCGCACGGTGATGTGGCCCCCGGCGCCGCCTCCCCCGGACGCATCGCTGATGGAGGCCCCCGCGGACAGGCCGTTGGCCCGGACGATGCCCTGGTTGCCCTGCAGGCTCCGAGCGCGGATGTAGATGATGCCGCCGCCCGCGGCGCCCGAGGTGCCGGTGTTGCCCTCCTTCCCGGCCGAGTCCCCCGCGCCTGCTCCGCCGCCCCCACCGAACATCATCCGAGTCAGCGGCGAGTAGTGCAGCGCCAGGCCCCCGCGGCCTCCCACGTCGCGCGAGCCATCCTCGACCCGGGTGAATCCGCCCTGACCGCCCGCGCCTCCATGGCCGCCGCCGCCGCCGCCGCCCTCGTCACAGTTGCCACCGCCGGCCCCGTTGCCCAGCGCGCCATAGCCATGCGTGGGGGCCCCGGGCGCCCCGGCGAAGAGCCCCTCGCCCTTGCGCGCGCCGCCCAGGTCCTCGGGCTGATCCAGCTCCGTGCACCCGGTGATCTGCCCCCGGTTGAAGAGGAAGGCGCCGCCCCGGAAGCCCGCGCCGTCCGCGCTGATCAGGCCCGCGTTGAGGACCATGTCCTGGCTGAGGAAGGCGAGCACCCCGCCGCTGCTCCCGTTCCAGGGCGGCGCCACGAGCGAGCTCGAGGAGAGGATCTGCACGCGGGTGTACTCGGGCACGCGCACCACCTGGGCGCCCGGCGAGGAGAAGGCGGACACGAGCGGCGCGGTGAGGGTGAGCAGGCCGGGGGCCACGGACTCCAGGCGCGCGAGCTCCCAGCGGCCCGCGTCCACGGAGCTCAAGTCCAGGGGCCCGGGCGTGCCCGAGCTCGGCGCGGGCCCGGAGGCGTAGACCTGGAGCACGAGGACGAGCTCCCCCGCGGCGAACCCCGTCACGTCCGCGACGGTCAGGGCCTTGCCCCCGGCAGCGGCGGGGGCCGTGAGCGCGGTGGAGGTGTTGACGGAGGTGCCCAACTGCTGCACGCGGAGCACGCCGTGCTGCCCATTGCCCAGCTCGAAGACATCCGCCTCGGCGAGGGCAGGGGTGGCGGCCAGACCAAGACCGAGGCTCAGGAGCACTCCAAGGCACCGCATCGCCCCCATTCTGCCTGGAGCGCGGGCCGATCGCCCAGTCCCTTGCCCTCTTTCTTGGCCGGATGCCGGCTGGGGCTGGCCAGCGAGCAAGAGTCAACACGGAGCCCAGGGGCTCGGGCTGCGCGGGCCCCCGGACTTGGCAGCCCCAGGGCAGCGCGTTAGTTTCGTCGTGTACGCCCGCTCACGCCCACGGGTTCAAGCGGCGGCTCTCCCGAGCCGTGCGGACCGTACGCCGAGGATTTCATACGGCAAGGACTCACGGTCTTCCTCCCCGGGCGCACAAGCGCTCGCTTCCTCAAGCGGCCAATCTTGGTCGGGGAACCGAAGGCCGAGCCCTCACCAGAGGGTTCCATGCGCATCCTTCAAGTGATTCACGGCTATCCCATGCGGTTCAACGCGGGCTCCGAGGTGTATACCCAGAGCCTCGCGCAGGGGCTCGCCGAGCGGCACCAGGTCCACGTCTTCACCCGGCGGGAGGATCCCTTCGCCCCGGACTACGAGCTGCTCCGCGAGCAGGATCCGGATGATCCGCGCATCCAGCTCCACCTCGTCAACATGCCCAACAGCCGGGACCGCTACCGGCACGAGGGGGTGGACCGGCGCTTCGGCGAGCTGCTCGACGAGCTGCGCCCCCACGTCGTCCACGTGGGCCATCTCAACCACCTGTCCACCTCGCTCGTCGAGGCCGCCGCCGCGCGCCACCTGCCCATCGCCTTCACGCTGCACGACTACTGGCTGATGTGCCCTCGGGGGCAGTTCATGCAGATGCACCCCGAGGATCCGGGAAACCTCTGGGCCGCGTGCGCCGGACAAGAGGACCGCAAGTGCGCCGAGCGCTGCTACGCACGTTATTTCTCCGGCGCTCCCGAGGAGCACGAGGAGGACGTGGCGCAGTGGACGAGCTGGGTCCGCCGGCGCATGGCGCACGTGCGGAAGATGGCGGAGCAGGTGGATCTGTTCATCGCGCCCTCGCGCTACCTGCTCGAGCGCTTCCGGGATGGCTTCGGGCTGCCCGAGAAGAAGCTCGTCTATCTGGACTACGGCTTTGAGCTGTCGCGGCTGCAAGGCCGCCGCCGCGAGCCCGAGGCGGACTCGGTCTTCGGCTACATCGGCACGCACATCCCAGCCAAGGGCATCCCCCACCTGCTGGAGGCCTTCGGACGCCTGAGCGGCCGGGCGCGGCTGCGCATCTGGGGCCGGCCTCGCGGCGCCAACACCGACGCGCTCAAGGCCATGGCGAGCGCCCTGCCAGGAGACGCGGCCCAGCGAGTCGAGTGGTGGCCCGAGTACCGCAACGCGGACATCGTCCGGGATGTCTTCAACCACGTGGACGCCATCGTGGTGCCCTCCGTCTGGGTGGAGAACTCGCCGCTGGTCATCCACGAGGCGCTGCAGGCCCGGGTGCCCGTCATCACCGCCGACGTGGGAGGCATGAGCGAGTACGTCCACGACGGGGTCAACGGTCTGCTCTTCACCCACCGGAGCCCGGAGGCGCTCGCACGTGCGATGCAGCGGCTCGTGGATGAGCCGGGGCTGGCGCCGCGCCTGGGGGCTCGCGGCTATCTCCAGTCCGAGTCCGGAGACGTGGTGGACATGCGCGAGCACGTCCATGACGTGGAGGCGCTCTACGCGCGCATCATCCGCGACAAGCGCGCCTCACGCCCGGCCACGCGCCCGGGCCCCTGGCGCATCACCTTCGACACCAACCCGGACGACTGCAACCTGCGCTGCATCATGTGCGAGGAGCACTCGCCGCACAGCGACCGGCAGCACGCACGCGAAGCGGCGGGCCTGCCGAGGCGGCGCATGCCCATCGAGCTGGTGCGCCGTGTGCTGGAGGACTCGCGCGACACGCCGCTGCGCGAGCTGATCCCCTCCACCATGGGCGAGCCCCTCATCTATTCGCACTTCGACGAGCTGATCGATCTGTGCATGGCGAACGGGGTGCTGATGAACCTGACCACCAACGGCACCTTCCCCCGGCGCGGGGCGCGGGAGTGGGCGCGGCGGCTGGTGCCCATCCTCTCGGACGTGAAGATCTCCTGGAACGGAGCGACGAAGCAGACGCACGAGAGCATCATGCTCGGCACGAAGTGGGAGCGGGTGCTGGAGAACGTGCGCCTCTTCATCTCCGAACGGGACGCGCACGCCCGAGCGGGAGGACACCGCTGCCGGATCACCTTCCAGCTCACCTTCCTGGAGTCCAACGTGGCCGAACTGGCGGACATCGTCCGGCTGGCGGCGAGCCTGGGAGTGGACCGGGTGAAGGGCCACCACCTGTGGGCGCACTTCGAGCAGATCCGTCCCCTCTCCATGCGCCGGAGCCCCGAGTCCATCGCGCGCTGGAATGCGGCCGTGCGCGAGGCTCGGGCCGTGGCGGCGGCCTGCCCGCTCCCGGACGGACGCCACGTGCTGCTGGAGAACCTCCACGAGCTGACCGAGCAGGCCGTGGAGGACCTGGCGCCGGGAGCGCGCTGCCCCTTCCTGGGCAAGGAGGCGTGGGTGAGCGCCGTGGGGCGGTTTGATCCGTGCTGCGCCCCGGACGCGCAGCGGCGCACCCTGGGCGAGTTCGGCGACCTGAATCAGGTGGGGATCCAGGAGGTGTGGAACGGCGAGGCGTACCGCCAGCTCCAGACGAACTACCTGGAGCACCCGCTCTGCCGGGGCTGCAACATGCGCCAGCCCGTGGAGGCGCCGAAGTGAGCACGTGGGAGGGGACCCGGGTCTCGGCCGATCGAACCCATCACCTGCGCGGCGGGGAGCCGCTCTACTCCGCCCGGTTCACGGAGGTGCTCTCGTTCCATGCGCCGGGGCTCGCGGCCGCGAAGGATGTGACGGGCGCGTTCCACATCCACCCCTCCGGCCTTCCCGCGTACGCGCGGCGCTTCACGCGGACCTTTGGGTTCTACGGAGGGCTCGCCGCCGTCGAGAGCGAGGCAGGCGCGTTCCATATCCACCCGGATGGGACGGAGCTGTATGCCGAGCGCCATGGCTGGTGCGGCAACTTCCAGGAGGGGCGCTGCACGGTCCGGGAGAAGACGGAGGGTGGAGGGTACGTCCACCTCGATGCCGCCGGGCGGCCCGTGTACTCCGAGCGGTACGCCTACGCGGGGGACTACCGGGAGGGACTGGCCGTAGTGCAGGAGAGGTCCGGCCTGCACCTGCACATCAATCTCGAGGGGAGGCCGCTCAACGGCCGCCGGTTCCTGGACCTGGACGTGTTCCACAAGGGCTACGCGCGAGCCCGAGACGCCCAGGGCTGGCACCACGTAGACCAAAGGGGAGAGCCCGTGTACGCGCGGCGCTTCGCGGCGGTGGAGCCCTTCTACAACGGCCAGGCGCGCGTGGAGCGGACGGACGGCGCCCTGGAGATCATCGACGAGCAGGGACAAACGGTGTGCGAGCCGCGGAGTCCTCTGCGCAGTGAGCTCCAGGCGCTCTCGGGGGACATGGTTGGCTTCTGGCGGACGCAGACGCTGCGGGCTGCCGTGGAGGTGGGGCTGCCTCTGGGCCTCCCAGGCACGGCGGCCCAGGTTGCGGAGCGCCGCGGGTTGTCCGTGGACCGGTGCGCCCGGCTGCTGCGGGCGTTGGGCGAGCTGGGGCTCGTCTCGCGAGAAGGAGCGCAGTGGCGTGTGACGGAGCGCGGGGCGCTGCTCCACGCGGAGCACCCGCTGAGCCTCCGGGACGCGGCGCTGCACTGGGGCCAGGACTGCTATCGCCTCTGGGAGGAGCTGCCGGCTGCGCTCCGTGGCGACTCGGAGTGGAGCCCTCCCCGCTTCTTCGAGCAGCTCGCTCAAGAGCAACCGCGAGTGGAGAGCTACCACCGAGCCATGGCGAGCTATGCCCGCCACGACTACGGTGAACTCTGGAAGCAGCTGCCCGAGCTGGTGTCTGGCACGGTGCTCGATGCGGGTGGAGGCTCGGGGACGCTGCTCCACGCCTTGCTCCGGAAGCAGCCGGGGCTGCGGGGAGTGCTGCTGGAGCGCCCGGAGGTGGCTCGGCTCGCCGAGGTCCCTGGAGAACTGAAGGATCGGCTCGAGATCCGCGCGGGGGATCTGTTCCAGCCTTGGAGCGCTCGGGCGGACGCGGTCTTCCTGTCACGAGTCCTCCATGATTGGAACGACACGGACGCGGTGCGTATCCTCGGCCGGGCGCGCGAGGCGTTGAATCCAGGCGGCCGGCTCTATGTCATCGAGCTGGTGCTCGGCACGGAGGACGGAGACATGGGTGGAGGGCTGCTGGACCTGCACATGCTGGTCAGCACGGGAGGCCGCGAGCGCACCGAGGCCCAGTTCCGCACCCTCTTCGAGCGCGCCGGCCTGCGCCTCGTCGAGCACCGCGGCCACACCTTGAGCTCCATCCTCATCGCGGAGCCCGCACCCTTTACAGGCCACACGCTCTAGACTGGGGGCGATGGCCACCTTCGCTCCGCTGTGGGCGCTGGTGCCTGGGGGCAAGGGAGTGCCGCTGGCGAAGGTGGGCGGCGAACCCGAGCCCGTGGGCCCCATGCGCTGGCCGGTATGCCGCATGTGCGGCACGCCGATGCGCTTCCTGTTCCAGCTCCCGCATGTGCCCGGGAAGGTGGACCTGTCGCCGTACGCGGCGGTGTACGTGTTCCA